>NZZH01000069.1 GCA_002702405.1 Flavobacteriaceae bacterium
AGATGGAAAAATATGGTATTTCACCAGAGGTTTCGATCGAAAATGAAAGTCAAAATATTCAAAGAACTGTTTTCTTTCCTTGGGCTATTGTCAGTAACAACAAAAAATCTGTTTTGGTTTCATTAACTAAAAGAAACCTAGGTGACAACAAAATTGAAAAAATAAATAGATCAATAAGAGAACTTGAAAAGGGATTTTATGATGCGTTTTTTAAAATTAGTCTTAAACAAAAAAAGAGAATTGCTGTATTAACTTCTCACGAAACATCAATGGATATTAAATTGACTGATTTTATTAAAAGTTTACAAAATTATTATCAAGTTGCCTCTTTTGATTTAAAGGCATTAGAAAATAATCCTCAAAAAACTTTAGAAAATTTAAATCGATTTGAACTTCTCCTTGTCTCAAACCCTAAAAAAAAGTTTAATTATAAAGAGAAATATATTATTGATCAATATACTATTGGTGGAGGCAAAAGCATTTGGCTTTTGAATAATTTTAACTTAGATAAAGACAGTTTATTTAAATCTGGAGGAAAATCTGTAGCATTATTTAATGATCTTAATCTAGATGATGTTTTTTTTAAATATGGAATTCGTCTTAATAGAGCAATTGTTCAGGACATGTATTGTGCTCCAATTGTTTTAGCTAAAGGGGAGAATAATCAGGCAGAATATATTCCCATTCCATTTAGTTATTATCCTTTATCAAAACCACTTCAAAGCAATTTAATTGGTAAAGGAAATAGTGAAATTATACTTAAGTTTCCAATAAGTATAGATACACTCAGAAATAATTTAAATAAAGAAATTTTAATCAAAAGTTCCAAATTATCTAGGATTAATAAAACACCATTTTTAATATCACTTGAAGAATCCATTTCGGGCTTTTCCTCATCAAATTTTAAAGTTAAATCTAAATTCCTTGGAGTTTTAATAAAAGGGTATTTTGAATCTGCATTTAAAAATAGAATCATACCAGATAAAATGACCGTGTCTAAACTACAGAATGGTAAAAGTGCAATTATTGTTATTGGAGATGGAGAATTAGCTGAAAATCAAATAGAAAAAAATACTCCTTTAGAATTAGGATATGATAAATGGACTAATAATTTTTATTCAAATAAGAGTTTTCTTAATGATTGTGTTCATTATTTAATGAATAATGAATCATTATTGAAGATTAAAAACAAAGAAACAAATATTGGTCTTTTAGATAAATCTAAAGTTTCAACAGATGAATTTTTCTGGAAAATTTTTATGTTAATTTCAATCCCTATATTTATTTTTATCCTAAGATACATAGGCATATTCAATAGAAAAATAAAATTTAGTAAATAACTTTTTATAAGTTAACTTCATTATCTTTTCCTTTAAACTTATATTTGATTAGAAAAAAATTACTTAATGAAATTTATTGTTTCAAGTGAAAAACTATTAAAAGAACTTCAAATTCTTGGAGGTATAATAAACAACGCCAATACCCTGCCTATTTTAGATAACTTTTTATTTCATTTGAACTCTAATCAATTAATTTTATCTGCTTCGGACCTAGAGACTTCTATGTCTACAACTATAGACGTTGAGTCAGAAGATAATGGAATGATTGCTATACCAGCAAAGTTAATTGTTGATACTTTAAAAACTTTTCCAGATCAACCTTTAACATTTATTAAAAGTGATCAAAANNTCATTGAAATTAGTGCNAATAGTGGAAAATATAGTCTGGCCTATTTTGATGGGGAAGAATTTCCTAAACCTATTCAAGTAAAAGATCCTGTAAAAACNAAAATCTCGGNAAATTTACTTGGAAATGCTATTGATTCAACTCTTTTTGCTTCTGGAAATGATGATTTAAGACCAATAATGAGTGGAGTNTTTTTTCAATTTTATGAAAGTGAAATTATTTTTGTTGCAACTGATGCNCATAAATTAGTTAAATACAGAAGAACANTGGATTCCTCAAGTATTGAAAAAGCTGAGTTTATTGTGCCAAAAAAACCACTTCAGTTATTAAGAGGTATTCTTCAAGATCTAGAAGAAGAAGTAACTATTGAGTTTAATGATAATAATGCCGTTTTCCTATTTAAAAATGTTAGTCTCAACTGTCGTTTAATTGATGGGAAATATCCCAATTATGAAGCCGTAATTCCTAAAGAAAACCCTAATGTTTTAACAATAAATCGATCAAGTTTATTAAACTCTATAAAAAGGGTAAGCATTTTTGCTAATAAAACTACACATCAAATTAAATTAAAGATGGCAGGGTCTGAATTACATATTTCAGCTGAAGATATTGATTTTAGTAATAAGGCTGAAGAAAGATTGGATTGCGATTATAAAGGAGATGATATGGAAATTGGATTTAACTCAAGATTCATACTTGAAATGTTGAATAATATCGCATGTGAAGAAATTAATCTATCAATGTCTCTTCCTAATAAAGCTGGAATAATTTCCCCAATAGGTAATATAGACAAAGCCGAAGATATAACAATGCTTGTTATGCCCGTAATGCTTAACGAATAAATCCAGTTTGAAAGCTTTGCTTAAAATCTACTCTGCTTTATAAAAGCCTTTATCTAATTTAGTTCTTATCTCAGAAAAAGCCTTTAATGTGATATCTATATCTTCTCTTGTATGCGATGCAGTTGGTATTAATCTTAAAAGAATTAGACCTTTTGGAATTACTGGGTATACAACTATTGAACAAAAAATACCATAATTCTCACGAAGATCCTTAACTAAAGTCATGGCTTCGGGTATACTTCCTTTTAAATAAACAGGAGTTACGCAACTCTTTGTGTTTCCAATGTTAAAACCTTTTTCTCTAAGACCATTTTGAAGAAAATTTACATTTTCCCAAAGCTTTTCTTTAAGTTCTGGACATTTTTTTAGAATTTCAAGACGTTTAATTAAACCAAATACCAATTGGCTTTGAAGTGACTTAGCAAACATTTGGGAGCGCATATTATACCTCAAGTAGTCAATTATCTCAGTATCACCTGCAATAAAAGCTCCAGTTGAGGCCATTGATTTGGCAAAAGTTGCAAAATAAACATCTATTTCATTTTGAATCCCTTGCTCATGGCCAGTTCCAGATCCATTTTTACCTAGAGTTCCAAATCCATGTGCGTCGTCAACTAAAAATCTAAATCTATACTTCTTTTTTAAAGCAGCTATTTCTTTAAGTTTACCTTGTTCACCCCTCATACCAAAAACTCCCTCTGAGATAACTAATATACCGCCACCTGTTTGAGAAGAAACTTTTGATGCGCGGTTTAAATTTTTTTCTAAACTTTCAACATCGTTGTGTTTGAAGGTAAACCTTTTACCTAAATGTAATCTAACACCATCTACAATGCATGCATGAGAATCAACATCATAAACAATCACATCATTTTTTGAAACCAAACTATCAATAGTTGATAATATTCCTTGATATCCAAAATTTAAAATGTATGCAGACTCTTTAATGACAAAATCAGCTAGTTTTGTTTCTAATTCTTCATGAAGCTTAGTATGTCCTGACATCATCCTTGCTCCCATTGGATATGCTGAACCATATTCTTTAGCTGCATGCGCATCAATACTTCTAATTTCAGGATGACCAGCCAAACCTAAATAGTCATTGACACTCCAAGTGATAACTTCTTTTCCATTAAATTTCATCCTATTAGAAATAGGACCTTCAAGTTTTGGAAAGACAAAATATCCTTCTGCTATGGAGGCCCATTTTCCAAGAGGACCCTTATTTTTATATATTTTACTAAATAAATCTTCAACCATTTTCAATAAAAATTCTAAATGTACTCTATCTTTTTTATATCACTATTTGATTTATCATAAAATCCATTTTCATACATCCAATCATCATTATATATTTTACTCATATATCTTGATCCATGATCGGGGAAAACAACTACTACTTTACTTTCTTTTTTAAATTCATTTTCGCTAGAAAGTTGTTTTAAAGCTTGGAGTATTGCACCTGATGTATATCCTAAAAAAATTCCTTCGGTTTTTGTCAACTCAAGAGCAGAATGAGCGCTTTCCTTGTCAGATACTTTAACAAAAGAATCAATTAATTCAAATTTAGTTGAGGATGGAATAAAATTCTTACCCAATCCTTCTATTTTGTATGGAAAAATTTCTCCTGGATCAAGAATTCCTGTTTCATGAAATTTTTTTATCACAGAACCATATGCATCAACTCCAATTACTTTTATGTTTGGATTTTTTTCTTTTAAATATTTTGCTACGCCAGAGATTGTCCCTCCTGTTCCAGAGCAGGCAATAAAATGTGTTAAATCACCATCCATCTGGCTCCAAATTTCAGGACCAGTTGTGGAATAATGCGCCTCCACATTTAGTTCATTAAAATATTGATTGATATAAACTGAATTATCAGTTTCGTTATGAAGTTTTCTTGCAAAATTGACATATGATTTAGGGTCTTCAGGACTAACATTTGCTGGACAAACATAAACTTTAGCTCCCATTGCAGCTAACATTTCAATTTTATCTTTAGAGGATTTGTCTGTAACTGATAAAATACAATTATATCCCTTGACCAAAGCAACCATTGCTAAACTAAAACCAGTATTACCAGAGGTAGTTTCAATAATTGTAGATCCATTCTTTATTAGTCCTTTTCTTTCTGCATCTTCAATAATGAAAAGAGCTATTCTATCTTTACTGGAATGCCCNGGATTAAAANNCTCNTACTTAGCATAAAATTCTCCTTTAAATAACTTGACACTTCTACCCAATCGTATCATTGGGGTTTCACCTATTAAACTCAAAATATTATTGTNAATATGTCCTTTTTGGGCCATCTGCTTTAATTTGTAATGTGCAAAAATAATTTATTTTTTTTAATCTATTTTCTCCTCTAAATCTAATAGAAAAGTATACTCTTTAGCTAGATCTTTTAAGTAATTAAATCTTCCAGATGCACCACTATGTCCTGTTTTCATATTTGTGATTAAAAACAATGAATTAGAGTCCGTTTTCATTGATCTAATTTTTGCAACCCACTTAGCTGGTTCCCAATATTGAACTTGTGAATCATACAATCCTGTAGTAACTAAAATATTTGGATANTTTTGATNTTTTACTTGATCATAGGGCGAATATGAAAGTATNTANTGATAATACTTTTTATGTTTTGGNTTACCCCACTCATCATATTCAGAGGTAGTTAAAGGTATCTTTTTATCCATCATTGTAGTAATTACATCAACAAAAGGAACAGCAGCAATAACTCCATTATATAAATTAGGAGACATATTAATAACAGCGCCAATTAATAACCCNCCTGCTGAGCCTCCATAAGCATATAACTTTTTTGAAGAAGTGAATCCTTTATCAATTAAAAAAATAGAACTGTCTATGAAATCATTAAATGAGTTTTTTTTGTCTAATAACTTTCCGCTTTCATACCAATTTCTTCCGAGATATTCCCCCCCTCTAACATGAATTATCGCAAAAACAAATCCCCTGTCTAATAAACTTAATCGATTTGATGAAAAACTAGGATCTACTGTCATTCCATATGATCCATAAGCATATTGTANAATAGGTGTCTTAGGATTTAATTTAGTTTTTTTATTATGGACAATTGAAATTGGAATTCTAAGTCCATCTCTTGACTTAGCCCATAATCTTTTTGACACATAATTATTTTCATNATATGAATCATCCAAGATTTCTTGTTTTTTTAGAATTTTACTTTCTTTAGTTTTCATATTGAATTCAATAACTGAGAAAGGAGAGGTTAGAGAAGTAAANTTATACCTAAGTAAATCTGATTTAAATTCTGGATTGTATCCAATGTTGATAGAATATGTTTCTCCCTTTAAGGGAATATAATAATCAGTAATTCCATCCCATGAGATAACTCTTATCATTTTTAACCCATTTCTTCTTTCAGTTAAAGTAAAATACTTTTCAAAGGGCTCAAAATCTTCTANAAGGATATCTTTTTTATGAGGAATAAAATCAGTCCAATTTTTCTTTGATGGCGANGAAATTAGAGTTCTCATTAATTTGAAATTATTTGCATCATCTTTATTAGTATGGATGTAAAAAAAATTTCCAAAATGAAAAATATCATACTCTAATCCTTTTGTTCTTGATTCTATAATTTTAAACTTATCAAAAGGTTTATTAGAGCTAATAAATCTGTGCTCACTTGTAAGTGTGCTGTATGATGATATATATATGTAATCCCTAGATTTTGATAAACTTACATAAACTGAAAAAGTTTCATCNGCTTCATAAAAAATTTTCTTTTCACTGTCTTTAAAAGTGTCATATCTTAAGATGGTCTCTGATCTGAGTGTTTTTTTATTTTTTCTACTGTAGAAAAGNAATCTATTTCCACTATCCCATACGCTTGANCCAGTTGTATTAATTAACTTTGTTTTAAGGTTCTTACCACTAGTTAAATCTTTTACATATATAGTATATTTTCTTCTTGACAATATATCAATAGCATAAGCTACTTTTTTGTTATCGGGACTGACATTGATTCCAGTTAAGTTGAAGTATTGATGATCTTTGGCCATATCATTGCAATTGAATAAGATTTCTTCTTCTGAATCAAGAGTTTTCTTTTTTCTAGAATAAATAGGATATTCTTTGCCAATTTCATAACGAGTAATATACCAGTATCCATTAAAAAAATATGGAACAGAAGTATCTTCTTCCTTGATTCTTGATCGCATTTCACCATATAACTTTTTTTTAAAATCATCTGTTTTCTTTGTTGCTTGATCATAATACCTGTTTTCTTTTTTAAGATAATCTATAACCTTTGGGTTTTTTATATCTTTTAGCCAATAATAATTATCAACCCTCTCATTGCCATGCTCTAAATGATAGTGAGGAATAATATCAGCTTTAGGAGGGGGGGTTTTTTTATACAAATTCATAGTATAGTGATGAATCAAATATTAATTGTAAAAAACAAATCTTTTTTAAAAAGAATTAAATCATAACTAAAGATTTATTTTTTTTAAAAAATTTAGAAAGTACTGATGATGTTTTCCAGTATAGTCTAGGTGAGTAACAATTCTTAATTTACCCTTTCCAAGACTTATAATATGAATATTTTTTTCTTTCAATAAATTTACAAAGTTGTTTTCAAGCTTATTAGATGTTAAAGAAAAAATTATAATGTTAGTAGAAACTGGCTCTATACTCTTTACAAAGCTTAATTTAGTTAAAACTGAAGCTATTTCTTTGGCTTTTATATGATCTTTTTTTAGATCAGATCGATTATTTTCTAGAGCAAAAAGGGCAGCAGCAGCAAGATATCCTGATTGTCTCATTCCTCCACCAAAAACTTTTCTGATTCTTAAAGCTTTTTCCATGTTTTTATTACTCCCAATTAATGCTGAGCCAACTGGACAGCCCAATCCTTTACTAAAGCAAACTGATATAGTGTCAAAAATATCACCATAATCTTTCGGCTTTTCAGATGTTTCCTCAAGGGCATTCCATAATCTAGCTCCATCCAGATGGAGTTTTAAATTATTTTTTACAGCTAATTCTTTAATTTTTTTGATTTCTTTGAAGTCATAAAAAGCTCCTCCTCCTCTATTTGAAGTATTCTCTACACATATTAGTTTACTTTTAGGAGAATGATAAAAGTCTTGGGGGTTAATTACTTCTTTTATCTGATGGGAGAAAATTCTTCCCTGATCACCAAAAATTAATCTACAAGAAACACCGCTATTGAAACTTGCCCCGCCAGCTTCGTAATTATACACATGAGAATTATGATCACAAATTAATTGATCACCAGGCTCAGTATTTATCTTTATTGCAGTTTGGTTTGCCATGGTTCCAGAAGGGAAAAATAATGCAGATTCTTTTCCGAAAAGTTTAGATAACTCACTCTCTAATAAATTTACTGTTGGATCCTCTTTGAAAACATCATCTCCAACAGAAGCTTTTCTCATTGCATCAAGCATTTCTTTTGATGGACGAGTTACCGTGTCACTTGTTAAATTTATTTCCATAAAAAATTTAAATCGCAATCATAAATTCCTATTGGAGAACCATCTGGTATTCTCAAGGATTTAGTTTCTTTATAAAATTTAGGNTCTTTAAAAAATCGATCTAATTCAGAGATAAAATAAAGTTTATATTCAATTTCATTATTTTCTCTCAACCAAGATCTAATCTCCAATAGTTTTTCATAAACAATAGCTTTTACCTGAGGGTATGCATAGTCACTTGCTCCTAAACTCATTAAATTTTTTAAAACATTAAAATTGACTATATTTTGTAGTTCTCTATTATATGAATCACTAGGGATGTTTTTTATAGTTGATTCAAAAATTTCATCAATCATTTCAAAAAGTGAAAAGTGAGATTCATCTAAAGCTTTTTGTTGGACTAATCTAGAGGCTCTATTAGGATGAAATAAAAGCTGTAAGATTTTGTCACTTAAGACATTGGAGATTCCTAGGTAATCAAATGTAGGTCCTGTTTGTGAATCAAAACTTTCTCTGTTTCTTGAAAAACCATATGAGCGAGCTGGAAAAAGGTCNAGAAGTCTATTAGGCAATGATAGGTTTATGGGTTTAAGAGTTAATAGAATTAAATCAAGAGCTTCTTTTTGAAAACTTTTATTTACTATAGCGGTCTTCGGAACATTACCATCAGTTTTAACGGCATAACTATACTCTTGGCCAGCAATAATTTTTGAGACTGCTTCAATTTGATAACGGTGAAGAAGATAAATAGGAACCAAACGATCCTCTAGTAAAGAGACTGTTTCATTTTCTTTTATGTGATTAATGTAAAAATTATCTAATGCTATCTTTCTAATTTTTAAAATATTTCTTAATTCATTAACGGCATTGTCACCATTATCCCATAAATGAGCAGATGGATGAGCTCCGCCAATTGGTCTTGCGTCATAGTCTGATATAAACTTATGTCCTTCTTTAATACTTTTTTTTAATATACTTTGTAAGGCTTTATCTTCTTCGATTGATTCAGGAAAATCACTGTAACTATAAGCCACTGAAATTTTATCCCAATCTCCAATCCCATCTTTATAAGCATCTTTATAATTTATTTTACCATCAATCAATTTTAATTTTGGATGAGGATAATCCATAACAGAAGTGCGATTTTTAGCACTTGCAGCAAAATTGTGAGCAAAACCTAATGTATGTCCAATTTCATGAGCTGATAACTGCTTGATTCTGTTAAGTGCTAGATCTAATATTTCCTGATCTTTATCTTGATTATTAACATAGGGATCTTCAGTTAAACCAAGTGCTATGAGAAAATCTTGCCTAATTCTCAAACTGCCTAAACTGACATGTCCTTTTATAATCTCACCCGTCCTTGGATCAACTACACTAGCGCCATAACTCCAACCTCTTGTAGACCTATGAACCCATTGAATAACATTATATCTTACATCTAATGGATCAGCATCTTTTGGAAGCACTTCTATTCTAAAAGCATTTTTATATCCAATATTTTCAAAGGCATCATTCCACCATTTACCTCCTTCTATAACAGCTGATCTTATAGGTTCTGGAATTCCTGGATCTATATAATAAACTATTGGGTTTAATGCATCACTAACTGGCATTTCAGGATTGATTTTTTTTAATCTATGTCTTATTACAAAATTTTTAATCAAAGGCTCATTAACAGGTGATGAATAGTCATAGTATTTAAAAGGTATTCCGCCNCTTCTGGGATCAAATTTTCTAGGATTAAAATTATCATCAGGTAATTTTACNAAGGAATGNTGTTGGTTTACTGTTATGGCTTGAGGAGTTGGCGTAACAGAACTAATTAAAAAACCCTCTGGATTACCCTCAAAAGTTAACATAACATCAAACTCAANATTATTAATAAAGGACTTAGTTTTTTTATAATTGATNGCAGAACGAGAATCGTCTACTTTATAATTACCTTCTCCCATATTTTTCAANCGCATTGAAACNCCATGTGTATCCTCTAATAAAAAAGGGGTAATATTTATNTAATACTTACCTTTTAATTCTTTTTCAATCTCAAATCCATAGAGAACAGATTTCGCAAAAGCCTCTTTTACAGATTGTCTTTCAGAATGATTTTCTGTAATCGCTCGATATTTAAGATTTGGCTGAATCAAAAATATCTTATTACCCATTTTTTTAAAGAAAACTATTCTTTCCTGACCTAATTGACCTCGGTCTAAACCGATGTCATTATTCCCAATACCAGTACTTAAACTATTAATATAAAGAAAGTCCTTTTCAAATTCATCTATCTCGAGTAAAACCTCATTTGTGGACTCTTTTAGAAAAAAAGTGAAAAACCCTTGACTTTTTTTTGTATCGTCAAAAAAATTAATTCCACTTGTTTTTGATTTATCTTTAATTTTCTGTGAAAAACCAAAACTGAAATTTATCAATAATAAAATCCAAAA
>NZZH01000070.1 GCA_002702405.1 Flavobacteriaceae bacterium
CCACCAACTCTGGCAAAAAGAGCAATTGAAGAAGCTCCCAAGGAAAATCCAGATATTACTTTAATTACGGTATCAACATTATCAAAAAGTTCCATGTAAACTAAGAATAATGAACTAATACCTAAAACACCTAATCCAACAACACCCATTCCCATCACAGAGCCTCCAGAAAAAGCTATTTCTAGAGCTTTTCCTAAAGATTTTTGAGCTGCGTTTGTTGTCCTAACATTTGCTTTAGTAGCAACTTTCATTCCAATAAATCCAGCAAGTCCTGAACATCCTGCACCAATAATAAACGATATAGATACAAGCCAACTAGTTCCTTCATTAACTCCCTTAATTGCTAAAAGTACTGAGGTTAAGATCACAAAAATTGATAAAATTTTATACTCAGCTTTTAGAAAAGCCATCGCTCCATCAGCAATATTTTTTGCGATTTTAGCCATCTTGGCATTGCCCACTTCTCTTGATGAAACCCAACGATTTTTGATGTATACATATATTAATGCAATAATACCAGTAATTGGTATGAAGTATAAGATGTTATCCATGATATTCAATTTATTTTACGGCAAATATAATATCTAATCTTAAATAAGATTAATAAAAGTGAACTAATAACTTATTTTGTAATTTTCTTTGTAGAAGGTAGTAGAGTTAACCTAACCCCTCTTTATGTTCATTTTATATTAGCAGATGAAGCCTTTAATAATATTTTTAGGTCATTTTACTTAACAATGGGTCAAGTTTTTCCAGAACAATTTTGAGATCTTTCTTCTTTTCCACAAAATCAATTTCATCTACATCAATAACAACTAGTTTGCTTTTATCATAGGTCGAAATCCACGCTTCATATCGTTCATTCAAACGACTTAAATAATCAATGCTAATAGAATTTTCATAATCCCTTCCTCTTTTGTGAATTTTATTTACAAGATTTGGGATGCCACTTCTTAAATAAATCAGTAAATCAGGACCTTTTATAAGTGATTCAATTAATTCAAATAGATTTTTATAATTGTTAAAATCTGTTTTATTCATAAGCCCCATTGAATTTAAATTTGGAGCAAAAATATATGCGTCCTCATATATTGTTCTATCCTGTATAAATTTTTTTTTATTGTCTTTAAATGCAAGCAATTGTCTAAATCGACTATTAAGAAAATAAATTTGTAGGTTAAATGACCACCTTTCCATATGCTCGTAAAAATCATTCAAGTATGGATTCTCTGAAACATCCTCATAGTGGGCTTCTAATTTATAATGTTTGGAAAGTAATTTTGTTAAACTAGTTTTTCCTGATCCAATATTTCCAGCAACAGCTACATGCATTTTTTTTTTGACAAAAAAGATAAAGACTTTTTTATCTGAATACAAAACAAAATAGAACCTTTTTTTATTTTATAAAATAAAATTATATATTTGGACCCTAAAGAGGAAGGATTTGACTGATTGCAACCTCAAAAAAAAATGCTAAAGCAGTGTTGCTTTAAATACCATATGTCAAATTCTTTTTTTAAAGCAACTTTAAATGGCATATTATTTTACATCTGAATCTGTTAGCGAAGGTCACCCTGATAAATTAGCTGATCAAATTAGTGATTCCATATTAGATAATTTTCTAGCTTTTGATCCACAGTCTAAAGTAGCTTGTGAAACACTTGTTACTACTGGAAAATCTATAATTGCAGGAGAAGTTAAAAGTAGTGTTAAGTTAGATATAGAAAAAAATGTTAGGGAGACAATAAATAAAGTTGGATATACTAAAGAAGAATATAAATTTACTGGGGACACATGTGAGATAAATAATCTTATACATCAGCAATCAGAAGATATAAATAGGGGAGTTGAAAGAGCAATAAATGAAGAACAGGGTGCTGGCGATCAAGGAATAATGTTTGGTTATGCTACAGATGAAACAAAAAATTTCATTCCACTTGCATTAGATTTAGCACATAAAATTTTAATTGAGTTGTCAGTTCTAAGGAAGGAATGTGATCAGATTAAATATTTGCGTCCAGATTCAAAATCGCAAGTAACCATTAAGTATGATCAGAATGGAGTTCCAAAGAATGTTGATACTATTGTAGTTTCAACTCAACATGATCCCTTTGAAAAAGACGATTTAAAAATGCTTAGGAGAATAAAGGATGATATTAAAAATATTTTAATTCCAAGGGTCTTGGAGAAAGAAAGCTCTAGAGTTAAGTCTTTATTTAACAATGAAATTACTTATCATATTAATCCTACAGGTAGATTTGTCATTGGTGGACCACATGGTGATGCTGGACTTACTGGAAGGAAAATAGTTGTTGATACATATGGAGGCAAGGGAGCTCATGGGGGAGGAGCATTTAGCGGCAAGGATCCAAGCAAAGTAGATAGAAGTGCGGCTTATGCTGCAAGACACATAGCAAAAAATTTAGTTGCAGCTGGAATAGCAAAAGAAATTTTGGTTCAAGTAAGTTATGCTATAGGTGTTTCTGCACCAACCTCAATTAATATTAATTCTTTCGGTACTTCAAAAGTTAATTTATCTGATTCTGAAATTGCATACAAAATTTCAAAAATATTTGACATGAGACCCTATTCAATAGAGAAACGACTAAAACTTAGAAATCCAATTTATTTTGAGACAGCATCTTATGGTCATATGGGAAGAAAACCTTTAAAAATTATAAAATCTTTTGAGTTACCAAATGGTGAAAAAAATCAAAAGGAAGTTGAGCTGTTTACATGGGAAAAATTGGATTATGTTGAACAAATTAGAAAAGAATTCTATTAAAAAATTAATTAAAAATTATCAATTATGAGCTTAAAATTAGCCACTAATGCGCTTCATGCTGGTCATGACGTAAAAAAAACGCAGGGAACAAGAGCTGTTCCAATTTATCAATCTACATCATATGTCTTCAATGATTCAGATCACGCAGCCAATTTGTTTGCACTTGCTGAAACAGGGTATATTTATACCAGATTAAATAATCCAACAAATGATGTTCTTGAACAAAGACTTACCTCTGTTGAAGGTGGTATTGCCGCTGTAGCAACAGCTTCAGGTACAGCTGCAATAGCAACAACCTTTATGACTTTATTAAAGTCTGGTGATCATATTGTAGCTTCCAGTAGTCTTTATGGAGGAACTTATAATATGTTAAGTAATACTTTGCCTCGTTTTGGCATCACAACAACTTTTGTGGATCCTGATGATATAAATAATTTTTCTAATGCTTTAAGACCTAATACGAGAGCATTTTTTGCTGAGTCCCTAGGGAACCCAAAGTTAGATGTTATTGATTTGGGGGGGATTAGTAATCATGCAAAAAAAGCTAAAGTTCCTTTTATCGTAGATAATACTATTGCAACACCTGCTCTTTTAAATCCTATTAAATATGGAGCCAATATTGTAATTCATTCTCTAACAAAATATATTACTGGAAATGGCACTACACTTGGCGGAGTAATAATTGATGCTGGAACTTTTGATTATTCAAATGGTAATTTTCCAGAATTTACTGAACCATCTCCAGCTTATCACGGTTTGAAATATCATGATGCTCTTGGTCCGTTGGCTTTTATTGCAAGAGTAAGGGTTGAGGGTCTTAGAGACTTGGGTAGCGCCCCAAGTCCNTTGAATAGCTTNCAAGTTATTCAAGGCCTTGAAACATTGGAGGTTCGTATGAAGAAACATTCAGAAAATGCAATTGAATTAGCTAAATGGTTAGAAAAGAGAGATGAGGTAAGCTGGGTTAATTATCCTGGTCTAACTTCCTCTAAATATTACGACTTAGCATCTAAATATCTTCCAGAGGGAAAAAGTGGAATAATAACTTTTGGGCTAAAGNAAGGTTATGAAGGAGCTAAAAAGGTAGCAGATAGCACCAAAATTTTTGCTCTTTTAGCAAATATTGGTGATACTAAATCACTTATAATACATCCTTCAAGTACTACTCATTCTCAATTAAATGAAGAGGAACAAAAAAGTACTGGTGTTTCTCCCGATCTAGTAAGAATTTCTGTGGGTATTGAAGATTTAAATGATTTAAAAAATGATTTAGATCAAGCTTTAAAGAAAATATAAATTTATATGTCTGANGTTAAAAAAATTAGANTATCAAAATTTACTACAGAATCTGGAACGAATACTGANATTGATATTCATTTTCAGCATTTTGGTCAAGATTATAANAATTCCCCAGTTGTTTTAGTAATTCATTCATTGACTGGTAATTCTAATGTTACTGGAAAATCAGGTTGGTGGAGTGAAATAATTGGCCANGGTAAAGTTATTGATACAAATTTTTTTGCTGTTCTAGCTTTTAACATTCCAGGTAATGGATACAATAATTACTTTCTCGATAATTATGTTGAATTTCATACTGGAGATATTGCAAAACTTTTCTATTNAGGACTGAAAAAAATGAAAATAGATAGATTATATGCAATTATTGGCGGTTCTATTGGAGGAGGAATTACTTGGGAAATGGGTTGNCTTTACAACAATTTAGCAGATAATTTGATACCTGTTGCATGTGATTGGAAATCATCAGATTGGATTATCGCAAANACTTTTCTTCAGAANAGGTTATTGGAAAATTCTAATAACCCAATTCAGGATGCAAGAATTCATGCGATGCTTACCTANAGGACACCATTTTCTATTTGTGATAAATTTTCTAAAAAAAAGAATATTAATGGTAAATATGCTGTTGAAGACTGGTTATTATATCATGGAGATAATTTATCTAAAAGATTTTCTCTTGAAGCCTATAAGGCAATGAATTATTTTCTATCAACTGTAAATGTTATTCGAGATGGACAAAGCCCTGAAGAGAAGCTTTCTAANATTAATTCAAATATTCATATAATTGCTGTTAATACTGATCAGTATTTTATACCTGATAGAGATAGGGAAACCTATAAACTTTTAAAACCCAAAAAGGGGAATGTTTTTTATTATGAAATAGATTCTATTCATGGGCATGACGCTTTTTTAATTGAAAACAAAAAAATGATAAAAATTTTACGTAGAATCTTTAAAAGTAAACGAAATGAAAGTAGCATTAGAGAGAATAAATACCGATTACCTGTTTGAGGTAGTTAATCAGTCTGGCCACAGAGTTTTTTTAGATAATAAATCTAAAGAAAAAGGAACTATAAAAGGAATTAGTCCAATGGAACTTTTGTTAATGGGTTTGGCAGGCTGTAGCTCCATAGATGTAGTATCTATATTAGGTAAGCAAAAGATTAACCCTACTTCTTTGAAAATGGAGGTTAATGGTAAACGCAATGAAGGAGAAATTCCTTCTTTGTTTAAAAAAATAGAAGTTAGTGTATTCATAGAAGGCGAAATTCCTTCAAGTAAAGTTAAGAGAGCTGTAGACCTATCATTTGAAAAATATTGCTCTGTATCTAAAACTCTTGAATCTACCGCTGAAATTAATTACAGAATTTTTTTAAATAATATTGAAATTTGAATTTAAAAAATATTAGATAATATAATACTTAAATCATAATTAGTAAAAAGGGATTTAGTTCTTTAGATTTATTTTGTTAATCTATTAAAAAGTTTTTCTAGTTTAATCTTTTTCTTTTGAATCTTTGATAAACTATCATCGAGAATAATTTCTCCATTATTTAAAATAATTACTCTATTACACATAGCTTCAATTTCTTGGAGAATATGAGATGATATGAGAACTATTTTATCTTTTGCAAGACTTTTAATTAAATTTCGAATTTCTAATGTTTGATTGGGGTCTAGACCTGTAGTTGGTTCATCTAAAAACAAAATTTCTGGATTATGAAAAATAGACGCCGCTATCCCAACCCTTTGACGATATCCTTTTGAAAGTTCTTTTATTTTTTGCTTTTTACATTTTTCTAATCCAGTTTTATTAATTAAATCTTCCATGGTAAAACCATTTCCCTTATAAAATTGTTTACAAAACCAAAGGTATTCTTTAACGTACATTTCTTCATATAAAGGGTTATTTTCTGGCAAATAACCAATTTTTTGTTTGAACTTATTAATATCTTTTGGTAAAGAAAATCCTTTATATTTTATTGTTCCTTCCCAATCTAAAATTGAACCTGAGAGTATTTTCATTAGAGTTGTTTTGCCAGCTCCATTTGGTCCAAGCAAGCCAATTATTTGAGATTTCTTAAGATTAAATGAGACTTTATTTAAAGCTTTTTTTGAGCTATAATTTTTAATTAGATTTTTGAC
Source organism: Flavobacteriaceae bacterium (assembly GCA_002702405.1). Next base: position 6,230 of record NZZH01000070.1, read on the forward strand.
AAATAAACTCATAGAATAAAATAATTTCTTGATTNTGAATTTTGTCAAGTTAAAAAAAAATAATAAAAATTTGTTTTTACTAAAAGCATTTCTACATTTGCATTNAATATGAATAANAGATATTTTTTTTACAACGCTTTTTTTTACTTCTATTTTAATGATAGTGGTGGGACTTTGTAAAAAATGTTTATAACAAAATTATTGAGTCCTGTTTATCAGGACTTTTTTTATGAAAAAAATTGGGATACAAGGAATAAAAGGATCATTTCACCATATGGCTGCTCAGGAATTTTTTCCGCAAGGTGCAAATATTATAGAGTATAGAACATTTGATGAATTGGCTAGAGGTNCTTCAAATAAAGAATGTGATCAGGCTGTTATAGCAATTGAAAATTCAATTGCTGGATCTATTTTACCCAATTATGCTTTACTTGACCAATTTGCTTTAGTCATAATAAAAGAATTTTATTTGAAGATTGATCATAATTTAATGGCTTTACCTGATCAAAAAATAAAAGAAATTAAAGAGGTGCATTCTCATCCAATGGCTTTACTTCAATGTAAATCTTTTTTTGAAAAATTTCCACACATTAAGCTTGTTGAAAGTAATGATACGGCACTTTTCGCAAAAGAGATTAATGATAATAAGATGTTTAGAATGGGAGCAATTGCAAGTAAGAAGGCATCTGAATTTTTTAAATTAGAAATTCTTAATGAATCAATTCAAACAATAAAAAATAATGTTACTCGATTTGTATTAGTGCAAAGCAATTTTTTGGAAAGAGAATCNTCACTAACAAAAGCAGCTTGGAAATTTACATTAGAGCACAAAAGAGGTAGTCTAGCTACAGTTTTAAATGTTATAAGTGATTGTAATTTAAATTTAACTAAAATTCAATCCTTACCTATTATTGAAACNCCTGGCAAATATGCTTTTTTTGTTGATTTAACATTTGAAAATGAAANAGATTATTTNAAGGCTAAATCTATTGTAGAAATAATGTCNAGTTCATTTAAAATACTTGGGGAATATAAAAACGGAAAGTTTTGAGCGCTAATAGATTAAATAATGTAAAGGAATATTATTTCTCAAGTAAACTAAGAGAAGTAGCNAGTTTAATTAATAAAGGAAAGCCCATAATTAATTTAGGGATNGGAAATCCAGATTTATTGCCACCAGAAACTGTAGTAGAATCTCTCAAAAAATGTTTTGTAAATCCTAAACATAGTCAGTATCAAAGCTATCAAGGTATTCCCGAACTTAGACAAGCTATTGCCAAATTTTATCAAAATCATTACTCGGTTGATTTAGATTATAAGAANGAGATCCTTCCTNTGATAGGATCAAAAGAGGGAATTTTNCATATTTCAATGGCATTTCTTAATCCTGGAGATAAAGTTTTGATTCCTAATCCTGGNTACCCTACATATAAATCTGTAAGTAATTTAATTGGGGCTGAAACAGTTGAGTATAAACTTGAACAAAAAAATAATTGGCAACCAGATATTAATGAATTAAATAAGATTAATTTAAATAGTGTAAAACTAATGTGGATCAATTATCCAAACATGCCAACTGGAGCTAATGCTGATGAAAATGTATATAGAGAATTAATTGAATGGGGAAGAAAAAATAAAATTATTATAATCAATGATAATCCATATAGTTTCATTTTAACCTCAAGTCCAAAAAGTATAATGTCAATCGAAGGATCAAAGGACACATGTATGGAGCTTAACTCTTTGAGTAAGTGTTTCAATATGGCAGGTTGGCGAGTAGGAATGTTAATAGGAGCCAGTGATAAAATTAAGTCTGTTATTAGTGTTAAGACAAATATTGATTCAGGAATGTTTTATGGAATCCAAAGGGCTGCAATTTCAGCTTTACAGACATCAAATTCCTGGTTTGAAAAATTGAATTATGAATATAGTTTAAGAAAGAAATTAATTTTTAATCTTGCTGAAAAAATGAATCTTAGTTATGAAACAAAAACTTCTGGATTATTTGTTTGGGCAAAGATTAAAGACTCTTTAATTGATTCTGAAAAGTTTATTGATGAAATGTTGTATGATAAAAATTTGTTTTTTGCTCCTGGTAATATTTTCGGAAGTCAAGGTGAGGGATATATTAGAATTTCTCTTTGTGTAAATCAGAATGAAATTAAAACAGCTATAAAAAGATTAGAGTAATATGAAAATTGGAGTTTTTGGTATTGGATTAATTGGTGGGTCATTGTCAATTCAGGCAAGAAAGCATTTCACTGATTCGAAAATTTATGGTTTTGATTTGAGTAATAAAAATTTGAATAGAGCTCTAAAATTAGGATTAATTGATGCTATTTTAGATAGTAATGAAATTAAAAATCTGAATCTAATTTTAGTTGCCGTTCCAGTTAATTCTGTTAAATCAATAGTACTTGATCTATTTGATCAAATAAACAAAGATTCGTTAATAATTGATTTTAGTTCAACAAAAAAAGAAATATGTGATGCTATATCTGATCACCCAAAAAGAGATCAATTTTTAGCCACTCATCCAATTGCAGGAACAGAGTTCTCAGGTCCGGATTCAGCTTTTGAAAATTTATTCCATAATAAAATACAAATACTTTGTGAAACTAATAAGACAAGAAAATCTCTTTCAGAGTTTGCAACTAAATGGTTTTTAAAAATTGGGATGAAGATTCGAGAAATAAATCCAATAGAGCATGATCTTCAAGTTGCTTATGTATCTCATCTTTCACACATTAGTTCATTTATGCTTGGTAAAACAGTTATTGAAAAGAGTAAAAATGAAACAACAATTCTTAATTTAGCTGGAAGTGGTTTCGAATCAACTGTCAGGTTAGCTAAAAGTTCTCCTGACATGTGGGTCCCTATTTTTAAGCAAAACAGATCAAATGTAATTGAAACACTTTCCCAGTATATTGACAATTTGAATAAATTTAAAAATCTTGTGGATGAATGTAAATATGAAGAAATATATGACCAAATGAAATCAATTAATTCTATAAGAAAAATATTGGATGGCTTAACAAATTCAGGTAAAACATAAAATTTATCATAATGAAAAATAGTAAACAAATGAAAAAATGGCTTGATGATTTAAATTTATCTCATCCCCTTGTAATCGCTGGGCCTTGCAGCGCAGAAACTGAACAGCAGGTTCTTAAGATAGCAATTGATTTAAAAGAAACTGATGTCACTATTTTTAGAGCTGGTATATGGAAACCTAGAACCAGACCAGGAATGTTTGAAGGAGTTGGAGCTATTGGATTAAAGTGGCTTCAAAAAGTAAAAGAACATACAGGATTACTAACAGCTGTTGAAGTCGCTAATTCATCACATGTAAAACTGGCTATTGAGCATGGAATTGATGTTTTATGGATAGGTGCTCGTTCCACTGTAAGTCCATTTATTGTTCAAGAAATTGCTGATTCACTTCAAGGCACAGACAAAATAGTCTTAGTAAAAAACCCTGTAAATCCGGATTTATCACTTTGGCTTGGAGGTATTGAGCGTTTATACTCAGCAAATATTAAAAAGCTTGGTGTAATTCATAGAGGTTTCTCAACCTACGAAAAATCTAAATATAGAAATAATCCTGAGTGGCAAATAGCAATTGAGCTTCAAAGTAAGTTTCCTGATTTGCCATTAATTTGTGATCCTTCACATATTGCAGGAAGGAGAGATTTGATTTTTAATTTAAGTCAACGCGCATTAGATTTAAATTATGATGGTTTGATGATAGAGACACATTGCGATCCAGATAATGCTTGGAGTGATGCTGCTCAACAAGTCACTCCTTCTTCTTTAGTTGACATTATGAAAGATTTGAAAATTCGAGAAATGACCATTGATAAAGAAGAATATAAAAATCAATTGGATGGTTTTAGACAAAAAATAGACAATTCTGATCAACTATTATTAGAGATTTTAGGAAAAAGAATGGATGTTGCTGAGAAAATTGGATTACTTAAAAAATCAAATAATGTTGCAGTGCTCCAAAACAAAAGGTGGAATGAAATTTTAGGGAAAATGATAATAGACGGTGAATCACATGGGCTGAGTGAAGAATTTATTTTAAAAATTTTTAAAGCAATTCATCAGGAATCAATCAACCATCAGCAGAATATCTTGAATTCTTAAAATGAAGTTTATTCTTTTAAGACAATTTTAATTCTTTCTATTGCTCTTTCTATGTCTTTAATTGATGCCGCATAAGAAATTCTTATGCAATTTGGATTTCCAAATGGTTCTCCTGCAACAGTTGCAACATGCGCTTTTTCAAGAAGCAATAGAGCAAAATCATTAGAATCATTAATCTTTTTATTTTTGATTGTTTTTCCAAAAAAACTTGATATNTCGGGGAAAACATAGAAACTCCCTTCAGGAATATTTGTCTTAACGCCTTGAATTTTAGATAAAAGTCTTAAAATGATTGTTCTTCTTTTTTTAAACTCATCAACCATATATTTTATTTTTTCAGGCGATGCATCTAAAGCAGCAATGGTAGCTCGTTGGGCAATAGAATTTGCACCTGATGTAATTTGACCCTGCATTTTATTACAGGCTTTAGCGATCCACTCAGGAGCACCAATATATCCTATTCTCCATCCAGTCATTGCAAAAGCTTTAGCAACTCCATTGACTGTTATTGTTCGATCGTACATTTCAGGGATAGAAGCAAAACTAAAAACTTTTTTATCATAACTAATGTGTTCATATATTTCATCTGAAATTATATATATATTTGGATGTTTTTGTAAAACTTTAGCAATTGCACGATATTCATTTTCACTATAAATACTCCCACTTGGATTGTTTGGAGAGTTAATAATTACCAATTTAGTTTTTGAAGTAATTTTATTTTCTAATTGTTCAGCAGTTATTTTAAAATCTGATTCGATTGAAGAAGGAATAACAATAGGATTTGCCTCAGCTAAAATTGAAATTGCTGAATAGCTAACCCAATAAGGTGCAGGTAGTATTACTTCATCGTTTGGATCTAGTAATACCATGCAAACATTAGCTATAGATTGTTTAGCTCCGGTTGATACAACAATTTGAGAGGGCTTGTATTCAAGAAGGTTATCTCTTTTAAACTTTTTAGAAATTGTAGTTTTCAAATCTGCGTATCCATCCACAGGAGGATAAGAATTATAATTCTCATCAATTGCTTTTTTTGCAGCATTTTTGATAAAACTAGGGGGATCAAAATCGGGTTCACCCAGACTCAAACTGATTATATCAATTCCCTGGCTTTTAAGTTCTCTTGCTTTTGCAGCCATAGCTAAGGTAGCTGATATCGGTAGATTATTTATTCTATTAGACAGCATTTAGTTATATAATTTTTTTATTAAAATGAAATTGCAATCGTAAAAGTATCGATTTTTTCATCCATTTAATTACATTTAAAAAAAAATACTTTTGAAAATTATTCATAATTATTTCCCCAATTTAAATAATCATCAGATCAAGAAATTTAATGAGTTATTACCAGTTTATAGTAAGTTGAATAGTAAGATAAATTTAATTTCAAGGAAAGACATGGGAAATTTTTATACACATCATGTTTTACACTCATTAAGTATAGCAAAGTATAAGAAATTTTTACCTGGAACAACAGTCTTAGATTTAGGCACTGGAGGAGGTTTTCCAGGAATACCATTAGCTATTTTTTTTCCTGAAGTAAATTTTTATCTAATTGATGGGGTAGGTAAAAAAGTAGAATCTGTTAAGGAGGTAATTAAAAAACTGGACCTTAAAAATGTCATTGCGGAAAAAGTTAGAGCCGAAGATTTTAATGAGATTGTTGATTTTGTAACAGTTAGAGCTGTTTCGAAGATTAAGAATTTTTTGCCTTGGATAAAAAAAAATTTTTCACCCAATAATTCAAGATCTATTGATAGGGGTTTAATTTGTTTGAAAGGAGGTAACCTTTCAAATGAAATATCTGGATTTTCAAATATGGATTTAGTTAATTTAAAGGTTTATTTTAATGAGGATTTTTTTGAAACAAAAAAACTAGTTTATATTCCAGTCAAATCATTTGTTTATGAATCCTAACAGAAAATTAAATAAAGTGAGAGTGAAAAAAGAAATCAATTCTAGTGTTGATGTTTTATGGGATTTGATTACTAGACCAGGGCACCTTAATATGGTTCATCCGTTTTGTAAATCAAATTATACGATCAATTGGCCTGGAAAAGAATCTATTGACGTTTTGGTTTATTTAAATAATTTAACTTATCATAGAAAATTTATAAGCTGGAATTATAATGTAGGATATGATTTATTAATTGGTAAAGAAAACGGAGAACAATCTTACGTTAAATGGGAAATTACAAGTGATGAAAAATCAACCTTCCTTTCAATAGAGGTATATCCATATTTTTTCAAAGGGATTCCAAAAATTTTTTCTGCTATACCATTTAGTTTATTTATAAGACCAAAATTGATTAAATATTTAGATAGCGTAATAAGCGGAATAAATTGGCACCTTGAGAATAATAAAAAAGTTCCGCCTAATTTTTTTGGAAGTCATAAGTGGTTCTCATAAAACTATTAAAATAGTATTAAGATTTATCCAAAAATGGATACCTATAGTTTTTTGGTGGAACAAAAACTTCTTTAATAAGTCTTGGAGAAACCCATCTAAGGAGATTAAAAATAGATCCAGCTTTATCATTTGTTCCAGATGCTCTGGATCCTCCGAAGGGCTGTTTTCCAACTACAGCTCCAGTGGGTTTGTCATTTATATAAAAGTTTCCAGCACTATTTTCAAGAGCTTTAAATGCATCATCAACCGCATAGCGATCTTGTGAAAAAACTGCTCCGGTTAGAGCGTAGGATGAAGTTTTGTCAACTAAACTAAGGGTTTCGTTCCATTTAGAATCGTCGTAGACATATATAGTAACTAATGGACCAAATAGTTCTTTTTGCATAGAAAAATACTCAGGGTTGGTAGTTTTAACTATAGTTGGATGAACAAAATACCCTTTACTATCATCGTATTTCCCCCCATATATAATATTAGCATCTTTATCCTTTTTTATTTTTTCAATAGCATCCTTTAAACGATTAAAAGCATCTTTGTGAATTAGAGCAGTTATAAAATTTTCAAAATTTTCAGGTGAACCAATTTTTATAGTATCCATTTCTGATTTTACAGTTTCTATTGTTTTTTCAGCGATAGATTTGGGTAGATAAACTCTAGAGGCAGCAGAGCATTTCTGTCCTTGAAATTCAAAAGCTCCTCTAATGATTGCTGTACTTAAAGCTTTAATATTTGCTGAGGGATGAGCTATAATAAAATCTTTTCCTCCTGTCTCTCCNACTATTCTTGGATATGAATAATAATTGCCTATATTTTCACCAATTTTTTTCCATAGCTTTCTAAAAATATCTGTTGATCCTGTAAAGTGGAGTCCAGAAAAGTGTTTAGATTTCAGCACTTCGTTTGATATCATTTCAGGATCTCCAAAAACAGCATTTATAACACCACTAGGAAGACCGGCTTCTTCAAATACATCAATTATAACCTTAGCAGAAAAAACTTGATAATCACTAGGTTTCCANACAACAACATTGCCCATCATAGCTGCACTTGCACATAGATTTCCAGCAATTGCAGTAAAATTGAATGGACTTATCGCGTAAATAAATCCTTCTAAAGGCCTGTAACTAAGGCGATTCCATACTTGGTTATCTGATTCTGGTTGCTGTCCATANATTTCTTGCATATAATAAACATTATATCTTAAAAAATCTATTAATTCACATGCNGCGTCAATTTCAGCTTGATGAATAGTTTTAGATTGACATAACATAGTTGATGCATTAATTTTATCNCTNTANGGACCAGNTATTAGTTCNGCNGCTTTTAGAAAAATTGATGCCCTAGATGACCANGGCATTGAACTCCANTTTTNCTTAGCNTTTAAAGCNGCATCAATAGCATCCCTNACNTTTTTTTCATTTGCNNNATGATATNNCCCTATTTNATGATTATGATCATGAGGAGGNGNAATAATTGTCGTTTCACCAGTTTTAANATTTNCNCCATTAATCCANAGAGGAATTTCANTCGAGCNATTGTATAGTTCTTTATATTTCTTTAAAACAGATTTTTTTTCTGAACTTCCAGGAGAATAATTCAATATTTCCTCATTTTTTGGATATGGTACTTTAAAAGAACTATTTGACATCTTTATTATTTTTCCAAATGTATAAAATTCAATTAACTAAATCTTCTAATAATATTTTAAAAAAATTAATCAACTATTTCAAAAGATGAGGATTTTCCATAACCAATAAGTGAATCATAACGATTTCCAAATTCCTTATAATAAACTAGGATCAAATAATTATTTTCTGTTAATGCATGATTTCCTGAAATAGTATTTATTGAAAATTTTTCAGAATCTTTCTCAACAAATTTATAGTTGTAAAAGCCTTGTTTTAAGAGTAATATTCCTTCATAAATTTCAAGAGAGGGATTATATATCATTCTATTTTCTTCTCCCAGTTCATAATTATTAAACTTTCCGTAAATATAAATCTCCTTTTCATTTACGGATCTTGGCATAGCTAGACTGAAGTGAACCCAGCTGTAATCTGCTTCATAATCACTTAATTTAGTTCCCTGAATTGTTCTAATTAAAAAATCACCATTGATATCTGAAGCAAAGCTGTAAGGTAAATTTTTTCTAAAATTATTAGTATATAAATATGTTTCGTATAGTCTTTTGAGATTAACATAACTTATACCATTTCCATTAATCCTTATATCTTTAGTATCAAAAAAAAAGTATTCATTACCACCTTCAAATAAGCTTTTATTATCATAACTATATTCAAATCTATTACCACTAATGTACTTAGGTTTTTGCCCTGTTTTAATAGTTGACCATTGTTCATTTTTGAGAATTACAATATTTAATAAATTTTCAGGGTCTCTGAAGGGTATATTAGATTTTGGAGTAATTGAAAAATGAACACTCTGATGAGTATCGTAAAAATCCATTTCTCTTGATCTAAAAATCTTTGAAGAAACTATAGCCGTATCATTATAAATTAGAAATTTCCTCGAAAACAAAAGTTCATCTAATTCATTATAAATCTCAATCATATAATTACCAGATAATTTAAGATTTGTATTTGAATTTGGAAGTTCTAATTTATAATGGGTATATGGTTGAAGTGTATTAAATGAATTTTGATAATTTTCAATTCTAATATTATCAAGACCATCTAGGTATTCAGATTTAAATAGATCTGATTTTTCCCAATTATGATTGTAATAACTAATTTTGTAATAGTAGTTTTGTTCATCTCCATTTAAGTCATCAAATTCTAAAAAAATAGATTTTCCAAAAGAGACAAGAGGGAATTGGTTTAATTCATCAGCTCCTTTAAAAATAACTGACTTTATATTTGGGGGACCTGATACTTCTTGACCAAATTGACTATAAGCAAAGTATATCCCAAAAAAATAAATGAACAATGTTTTATGAAACATATCTGTAAAGTTAAAAAACTAAACTTGTAAAATTATATTTATTCAAACATTAAAATCTTATCTAAAAATTAAAACAATTTACTATAAACAATTCTTGATATTTAGTACATTTGTATCGTTTTTTACAAGTCAACTAAATGACAAAAGATATTCAAATATCTAAAGGAGCAGAAATAAATATTAAAGGAAGTGCTGAAAAAATTTTAACTGACATTCCGTCGGTAAACTCATATGCTATAAAGCCTGAAAATTTTTTCAATTTCACTCCAAAAATGCTCGTTAAGGAAGGAGAGGAAGTTAGTATAGGAACACCTATTTGCTTTGAAAAAAATGACTCTAGAATAATTCTTGTCTCTCCAGTTTCTGGAATTGTAAATAAAATTACAAGAGGAGATAGAAGGAAAATTCTAGAAATAATAATAGAACCAGATTCTTCTAATAAAAAAATTTCTCATAAAGTTGAAAAGATTCAATCTCTTAATCCTGAAAAAATAAAAAAGTTTTTGTTAAAAACAGGAAGTTGGCCTTTTATTAGACAAAGACCTTTTAACGTTTTTGCAGATCCTGATATAACTCCCAGGTCAATTCATATATCAACTATTAGTTCAGCACCTTTGGGAGTAGATTATGATTTTATTTTAAAAAATAATAAGGAAGATTTTCAATTAGGCATAAATATACTTAACACTTTATTGCCTGGGAAGGTAAATTTATTTATTGATAAAGATTTCCAAGGTCTTTTTTCTAAAATAAAAAATGCAAATATATTTCGTGTTTCTGGGCCTCATCCATCAGGCAATGTAAGTGTCCAGATCCAAAAAACTAATCCTATAAATTTTGGTGACAAGGTTTGGGTTATTCGTCCTGAAGATATAGTTAATATTGCTATTTTATTTTCTACTGGAATTTATAGTTGTAAAAGAACTTTAGCTATCTCAGGATCATCTGTATCAAATCCTCAATATTTTAAGACAAATATAGGGTCAAATTTGTCTTCAATCTTAAAAAAATTAAATATTGATCCAAGTATACAAAACCGTTATATTAATGGAGATGTTTTTTCAGGAATTGAAGTTCAAAAAGATGGACACATTGACTTCTTCAATAATCTAGTATCTGTTATTCCTGAGGGAAATAAATATCGTTTTTTTGGATGGGTTCCTTTTTTTCATAATAAAATACCTAGTTTATCAAGAACATCTTTTTCTTGGCTTTTTGGCAGAAAAGGATATAATGTGGATACTAACTTAAATGGAGAAGAAAGAGCCCTTGTTGTTACTGGTGAAATGGAAAAAGTTTTTCCAATGGATATTTATCCGATGCAGTTGATTAAAGCTTGTATGGCTGGAGATATTGAAAAAATGGAAGGCTTAGGAATATATGAAGTGATTCCGGAAGATTTTGGTTTGATTGATTATTCAAACACTTCAAAAATAGAAGCTCAAGAAATTATTAAAGAAGGCATTGAATTGATGATTAAAGAAATAGCTTAAATAATAAGATGAAATTTTTACGAAAAAAATTAGACGATTTAAGATACCCGTTTCGAAAAGGGGGCAAGTGGGAAAAATTTGCTCCTGCAATAAATGCTTTTGACACATTTTTATTTGTGCCAAATCATACTACTCATAAAGGATCGCATATAAGAGACTCTGTAGATTTAAAGAGAACTATGTCAACTGTTATTATTGCTTTGCTACCTGCTTTAATCTATGGGATATATAATTCTGGTTTTCAGCATTTCTCTCAGTTAGATATTTCTTTTACTTTTTTAGATGCTTTCATTCATGGTTCATGGAAAATATTACCAATGATATTTGTTTCATATTTTGTTGGGCTAACTATTGAATTTATTTTTGCAGTTTATAGAGGTCACGAAGTTAATGAGGGATATCTTGTTACTGGTTTACTAATTCCAATGATTATGCCAATAGATATTCCTCTCTGGATGGTTGCTGTTTCTGTTGCCTTTTCTGTAGTAATTGCTAAAGAAGCATTTGGAGGAACCGGTATGAATATTTTAAATCCTGCACTAACTGCTAGAGCCTTTGCTTTTTTTGCATATCCAACCTACATGTCTGGAAATAAAGTATGGGTTTCAGAAGCTACAAATATAGATGCTATTTCTGGCGAAACTATTCTTGGATCTCTTGCTGCAGGTGAAGAAATAAAATATTCTGTTGCTGAAATGTTTTATGGATCAATTCCTGGATCAATTGCCGAAACATCAGTTTTATATATTTTGCTAGGGGCATTAATTTTAATTCTTACAGGTGTTGGTAGTTGGAGAATTATGTTATCTGGAATATTAGGAGCCTCATTGGTTGGTTTTCTTTTTAATCTCTGGGGGGCTAATCCTTTAATGAGCTTTAGCTGGCTTAACCATCTTTTAGTTGGTGGATTCGCTTTTGGAATTGTCTTTATGGCAACGGATCCTGTTACTGCTTCTCAAACAAATAAAGGTAAATGGATATATGGTTTCTTAATTGGTGTTTTTTGTATTTTGATTAGGGTATTTAATCCTGCATATCCAGAGGGTGTTTTTCTTGCAATTCTTTTAATGAATGTTTTTGCCCCTACAATAGATCACTATATAATTGAGGCAAACATTAAAAGAAGAAGGAAAAGATGGAAAGAAAGCATACCTAAAATTATTTAATATGAACACAGAAAGTAACTCTTATACATTTTTATTTGCAGCTGTAATGGTTCTTGTAGTTTCATCAACACTTGCTTTCACTGCAAGTAGTCTTAAAACAAAACAAGATGAAAATGTTAGAAAAGAAAAAATGCAAAGTATTCTTAAAACTATTGGGATAAACACAAGTAGAGATGGGGCTGAAGAATTATACAAAAAACATATCAAAGAGGAAATTTCACTAGATCAAAAAGGGAACATTGATAATTCGGTTTCAGCTTTTTCAATAAAATTAATTAGAGAAATTAAAAAACCTCNATCAGAACAACGCTTNCCAGTTTTTATAGCACAAGTTGAGGATGATAAATATTATGTTATCCCATTAAGAGGGGCTGGTCTTTGGGATGCAATATGGGGATATGTTGCTTTGAGAGAAGATAAAAAAACAATTGAAGGAATTATTTTTGATCATAAAGGAGAAACTGCTGGGCTGGGAGCTGAAATTTCTCAGCAGTGGTTCCAAGATCTATTTAAAGAGGAAAAGCTTTTTGATATTGAAGGTGATTTGGTCGGAATATATGTTTCTAAAACTAATAATGATCCCAAAAANCTTGATAAGGATGATCACGAAGTAGATGCAATTTCGGGAGCTACAATAACCGGTGATGGAGTCTCTGATATGATTCTCGAGAGAATGAGACATTATCTTCCATATTTTAATAAATTAGATATATAAAAAAAGATGAGCAATAAATCATTAAATAAAAAAAAGAGTTCACTACTATTTATAAATAAAGAAAGTGAACCTTTATTTTCAAAAAAGAATCGTGTTTTATTAACTGATCCTTTAGATGATAATAATCCGATCACCGTTCAAGTCTTGGGAGTATGTTCAGCATTAGCTATAACTGTTCAATTAGAGCCGGCTGTAGTAATGAGTCTATCAGTAGTAGCTGTCATGGGAGCAAGCAATGTAATTGTTTCACTGTTACGAAATTTAATTCCCAATCGAATTAGAATAATTGTACAGTTGGTGGTCGTAGCTTCGATGGTTGCTTTAGTTGATCAAATTCTCAAAGCCTACGCATATGATGTTTACAAGGAGCTTTCTATTTTTATAGGTTTAATTATAACCAACTGTATTGTGATGGGAAGATTAGAAGCATTTGCTCTTGGAAATAATGTATGGAGATCTTTTCTAGATGGCATTGGGAATGCTGCTGGATATGGTTTAATCCTAATNGTAGTTGCCTTTTTTAGAGAACTTTTTGGATCTGGAAAACTTTATGGATTTCAGGTAATTCCAGAATCAGTTTACGAGGCGGGNTATGAAAATAATGGTTTAATGCTTTTATCTCCAATGGCACTCATAATTGTAGGTATTTATATTTGGTTCCAAAGATCAAAAAATCGTAAGCTTATAGAAAAGAATTAGAAATGGAAACATATGTAAATTTATTTGTCAAGAGTATTTTTATTGAAAATATGGTTTTTGCCTATTTTCTTGGAATGTGTTCTTATCTAGCTGTTTCAAAGACAGTTCAAACTGGNCTTGGCCTTGGTTTAGCTGTAGTTTTTGTTTTATCAGTTACNGTTCCCATTAATTATTTGCTATATGAGTATTTATTAAGTCCAGGCGCTCTTAAATGGATAGATCCGAATGATCCGCAATTTGTTGAACTAGATTTATCTTTCTTAAGCTTTATAATGTTTATTGCTGTAATTGCCTCTATGGTTCAACTAGTTGAAATGATAGTTGAAAAATTTGTGCCAGCTCTTTATGGGAGTTTGGGTATTTTTTTACCTCTAATAGCAGTTAATTGTGCTATTCTAGGAGGCTCTTTATTTATGCAACAAAAAGAATTTTCAAATATATTAGAATCACTAACATATGGATTTGGTTCTGGTATTGGTTGGTTATTAGCCATTGTTGCAATTGCAGCCATTAGNGAAAAAATTCTTTATTCAAATGTTCCTGCTCCTCTAAGAGGATTGGGTATCACTTTTATTGTAACAGGTCTAATGGCTATAGGCTTTTTAAGTTTTATGGGAATCAAAATTTAATATTTATGGATGTAGAAGTTTCATTATTGACTTATATAGTTTCTAGTATAATAGTTTTTTTTACCGCTACTTTTGTTTTAGTTTCAATGCTCTTATTTGCAAAAGCGAAACTAGTTCCATCTGGCCCCGTAAAACTTAAAATTAATAATGAAAATGATGTTGAGGTTAATTCAGGAGGAACACTCTTGTCGACATTAGGTAATAATAAAATATTTCTNCCATCAGCTTGTGGCGGAGGNGGNACTTGTATCCAATGTAGATGTAGNGTATTAGAAGGAGGAGGTGAAATTCTCCCTACTGANTCTCCACATTTTTCTAGAAAGGAAATTGCTGAAGGTTGGAGATTAGGATGTCAGGTAAAAGTAAAAGAAGATATGACTATAGAGGTGCCTGAGGAGGTTTTTGGAATAAAGAAATGGGAGGCAACAGTTGTAAGAAATTGGAATGTNGCTTCATTTATTAAAGAATTTGTCATTAAAATNCCAGAGGANATGAATTANAAGGCAGGAGGATATATNCAGATNGAAATACCTAAGTGTGANATAGAATATGNNAAAATTGATATTTCTTCTCATCCTGAAGAGCATCCNGAAGATCCAGATAAATTTAAACTAGAGTGGGACAAATTTGATTTATGGCCATTAAAAATGAAAAATGCTGAAACAGTAGAAAGAGCATATTCTATGGCTTCATATCCTGCTGAAGGTAAAGAAATTATGTTAAATGTTCGAATAGCTACACCTCCATGGGATAGAAACAAAAATGGATGGATGGATGTAAATCCAGGAATAGCTTCTTCTTATATTTTTTCAAGAAAACCAGGAGATAAAGTAACTATTTCAGGCCCTTTTGGAGAATTTTTTATTAATGAATCTGATTCAGAAATGTTATATGTTGGAGGTGGCGCTGGAATGGCTCCCATGAGATCACATTTATATGAGTTGTTTAGAACCCTCAAAACAGGTAGGAAGGTTACGTTTTGGTATGGGGGTAGATCTAAGAGAGAACTTTTTTATGTTGACCACTTCAAAGCATTGGAAAAAGATTTTAAAAACTTTAAATTCTACATAGCTCTCTCAGAACCATTTCCTGAAGATAAATGGATTGAAAAAAAGAGCCTTGATGATAAAAATGGAGATGGTTTTATTGGGTTTGTCCACCAGGTTGTAATCGATTATTATTTATCATCACATGAATCTCCTGAGGATATCGAAGTATATTTTTGTGGCCCTCCATTGATGAATCAGGCTGTAGAAAAGATGGCTGATGATTTTGGTGTTCCCCCGGAGAATGTTCGATTTGATGATTTTGGTGGATAGTATTTAAATTAGTTTAAAAATAATGCATTATCCAATTAAGGCATCTTCCTTATTTTTTATTTTAGTTTTTTTAAGTTGTAGTTCTAGCACTATAGAGACTCATAGAGGTAATGCATTAGGAACATTCTATAACATTAAATATGAACGATTTAATATTGATCGTTTAAAACTTCAAGATGGAATAGATTCAATTTTTTTTGAAATTAATAATTCATTATCAACTTACATGCCAAATTCTGATATATCAAGAATAAATAATGGGGATACTTTGCTAAGAGTTGATAATCATTTTAAAAAAGTTTATGAAAAATCAAAAGAAATATGGAAACTTACAAATGGGTATTTTGATCCTACAGTTGGATCTATAGTAAATGCTTATGGATTTGGTCCTGAAAAAGATAATATTAAAGTTGACACTTTTATTATTGATAGTTTAATGGATGGAGTAGGTATGGATAAAATTAAAATGAGATCTGATAACAGAGTTTTAAGAAAATTTCCTCATACATATATTGACTTTAATGCAATTGCTAAAGGATATACTGTAGACTGTATTTATGATTATTTTGCTTCTTTGGGAAGTAAAAATTTTTTAATTGAAATTGGGGGAGAAATAAGAGCAAAAGGCATAAATCCTATTTCTGAGAAAAAATGGAAAATAGGAATAAGATTACCTCAAAAAGGAAATGAAAACAAATTCATTCAAACACGCAACATTGATGATCATGCAATTGCAACTTCGGGTAACTATAATAAGTTTTCTATAGATAGTTTAACTGGGAAAAAATATGTTCACTCTATTAATCCTAAAAATGGTATAGCTTTAAATTCTAATATTCTTAGTGTTTCAGTTATAGCCCCATCTTGTATTGCTGCTGATGCTTTTGCTACTGCCCTTATGGTTATGCCATTAAATATGGGGAGAAAGGTTGTTAATGATAATCAAAAAATTGAGGCTAGTTGGGTTATTTCTAGAAATGATGATTTAGTTCAGATAAAATCATCCGGATGGGATTAAAATAAATTTATTTATTATCTCATTTAATACCAATTGGAATTATTTCACCCT
>NZZH01000071.1 GCA_002702405.1 Flavobacteriaceae bacterium
TTTTTTCTTCAATTTTAGACACGTAGTCTTCCACTAAAACATCTGCTCTGTATCTTTTTTTTGAATCTTTATTATCAATAAGAGGATCATTGAAAGCATCTAAATGTCCAGAAGCTTTCCAAGTAATTGGATGCATTAAAATAGAAGCATCTATACCAACAATATTATCATTTAAATGCACCATTGATTTCCACCAATATTCACGGATATTATTTTTTAATTCAACTCCATTATGGCCATAATCATATACAGCATTTAGGCCATCATATATTTCACTTGATGGGAAAATAAATCCATATTGTTTGGCATGAGAAACTATTTTTTTGAAAAAATCCTCTTTATTAGTCATATTTCAAAAATAAGTCTTTTTAATTTTTAAAAATTCATTAATGTTAAAATATTTAACTATGCATAATTAGCTATATAGGATCTAATTATAATATTCTGTTACTTTGTTCTACCATTTTTAATTATGAAATTTTTTTTTCGCATATTTTTTCACTTTGCGCTTTTATTTTTAATAATGAGTTGCGCTAGAAGAAGCTCTCCAACAGGTGGCCCAAAAGACTCTATTCCTCCAGAACTATTAAGAGCTTACCCTAAAATGAATAGCACCTTTTTTGATAAAGATGAAATCGAATTGGTTTTTGATGAGTATATAAAGATTAAAGATTTAGGAAGACAATTAATTATTTCTCCTCCTATTGAAAAAAGTTATTATAAAATTAAACCCCCTGAATCAGTTGTTTCAAAAAAGATAGAAATTGAATTATTGGATAGTTTAGACGAAAACACTACCTATACTTTTAATTTTGGTAATAGTATTGCCGATAATAATGAAGATAATTTATTGCCTTTTTTTTATTATGCTTTCTCAACTGGACCAGTGCTAGATTCTTTGCAGATTAGAGGAAAAATAAATGATGCTTTGGAAAAGGATACGGAATCTTTTATTTCAGTTTATTTATACCCTGCTGATAGCACCTTTAAAGATTCATCAATTTTCCTAAAAAAACCATTTTATGTTACAAGCACATTAGATTCAATAATATATAATTTTAAAAATATACGTGAAGGNGAATACGAGATNATTGCGATAAAGGATGAAGCTGGAAATTATCTTTTTGATCAAAACATTGATAAAATAGGATTCATAGATAAACCTATAAAGTTGCCAAATGACAGTATAATTGATTTAACTATTTTTAAGGAAAATGAAAATTTTTCTTGGGGNCGTCCTTTTTTTGTGAACAAAAATCGTCTTGGAATACAATACTATGGAGATCTAAAAAATATGAAGGAGCTGAAATTAATTTCTGAGGTTCCGGAAAAGTTTGTTTCGCTAATAAATAAAGATAGGGTAAAAGATACACTCAATTATTGGTTTAAAGGATTAGATGTTGACTCTTTACAATTTTCTCTCCAAGGAATCGACACAATTAGAAGTTCAACAGTTAAATTCAGAAAAAGTAAAGAAAAAGATTCTTTAATTATAAGATCATTAACCGGAGGANTTATTGAATTTANGGATACATTCAAGATATTTTCTAATATTCCAATTATGGAGGTGAAAAAAGAATTTATTAATATTATAAATCTTGATTCTACCCAAATTCCCTTTGAAGCTAAAATAGATGAAAATNATGATATTATAAATATTTTATTTGAAGTTGAACCAAATGACGAATATAAAATTTCCATATATCCAGATGCTATTAACGATTTTTTTGACAACCCAATTGATAGCCTTTCATATAAAGTTCAATCTANAGATAGAGAATATTATGGAAATATTTTTTTGCAATTAATTAGAGATACAGCTGAGAGTTTTATACTTGAATTACTTGATAAAGATTTTAATGTGGTTAGAAAACAAAAAAAGTCCAATGAAATAGATTTATATATTTTCCGACACTTAACTCCAGGAGATTATTATGTTAGATATATCAAGGATTTAAATAATAATGGAAGATGGGATACTGGCAATTACCTCAAAAAGCTTCAGCCAGAAAAAGTTTTTTATCATNCAAATAAATTGGAATTAAGATCAAATTGGGATTTAAATGAGAATTTCTTTATAGAAAAATAATGGATGAATAAAAAATTAGTTTTTATATTTACAAAAAAAAAATGGGCGTCGGAGGATTTGTTATATGGTGTGCAATTTTATGCTTANTCNTAGGCATTGTNGCAGAAATTCATTCTCGNCTATAANTTTTAAAATTCGAAGATAAACACTATCTTTGCAATGCATTTTGAATAAANAATCAGAGGCTCTTTAAAGTTGCCTCTTTTTTTTGGATGGATTTTAACACTAAGATTAAATATTGCCTTGAAAATATTTTGAAAGAAAAGCAAGATATTTTTCTAATAGATTTTGATATTAGAAGTAATGACTCTATGAAAATTGTTATTGATGGGGACAATGGAATTAAGGTGCAAGATTGCATAAAAATTTCTAAGGCAATTAAAAGTAAAATTGANGAAGAAAACAAAAATTTTTCAATAGAGGTAACTTCTCCAGGGATTGGAGAAAACTTAAAAATTTCTAGACAGTACAAAAATAATGTTGGAAGAGATTTAGAATTGAAGTTAGATGATGGAACTTTTATTGATGGAAAGTTAAAAAAAGCAAATGACAAAAAGATTGAGTTAGAAATTTTAGAAATCAATTCAAAAAGTAAAAGAAAAAAACATTCTAGAATTGCAAATGAATCATATTATTATAAAGAGATAAAACAAGCTCGGTTAAAAGTAAAATTTAAAAATTAAGTAATGGAAAATTTAANTCTTATAGAATCATTTTCTGAATTTAAGGATGAAAAAATGATTGACAGNGTAACCCTGATGGTTATTTTGGAAGAAGTATTTCGTAATACTTTGAAGCGAAAATACGGGTCTGATGAAAACTTTGACATTATTATAAATCCAGATAAGGGAGATTTGGAAATTTGGAGAAATAGAATTGTTGTCGAAGATGGTAAAGTTGAAGATCCTAATATGGAGATAGAAATTACAGAAGCTAAGAAAATAGAACCGGATTTTGAAGTTGGAGAGGATGTTTCTGAAGAAGTCAAATTAGTAGATTTAGGGAGGAGATTGGTCCAAAGCTTAAGACAAAATTTGACGGCTAAAGTCTTTGAACACGACAGTACAAATACTTATAATAAATTTAAAGATAGAGAAGGAGAATTATTTACGGCGGAGGTTCACCATGTTAGAAATCGTGAGGTTATATTAATGGATGATGATGGCAATGAGGTAATTTTATTAAAGGATAGACAAATACCTAGCGATTTTTTTAGAAAGGGAGATAGTGTGAGAGGTATAATTGAATCTGTTGAGTTAAGGGGGAATAAACCAAGAATTCTTCTGTCTAGGACATCGCCAATTTTTTTGGAGAAACTTTTTGAGCAAGAAATCCCTGAAGTTTTTGATGGTCTGATAACAATTAAAAAAGCTGTTAGGGTTCCAGGGGAAAAAGCAAAAGTTTCTGTTGATTCTTATGATGATAGAATTGATCCTGTTGGGGCATGTGTTGGAATGAAGGGGTCAAGAATACATGGTATAGTCCGAGAGTTAGGAAATGAAAATATTGATGTAATAAATTACACAAATAACTTACAGTTGTATATCACTCGTGCATTGAGCCCCGCAAAAATTAACTCTTTAAAAATAGATGAAGACACCAAGCAAGTGCAAGTTTTTCTTGAGCCCGAAGAAGTTTCCAAAGCTATTGGGAGAGGAGGACATAATATAAGATTAGCTGGTAAACTTACAGGGTATGAAATAGATGTTTATCGTGAAGGAATAGAAGAAGATGTGGAGCTATCTGAATTCAGTGACGAGATTGATTCTTGGGTAATAGAGGAGTTTAAAAAAGTAGGATTAGATACAGCAAAAAGCGTACTTGAATTAGAGGAAAAAGATCTTGTNAAGAGAACAGATCTAGAAGNGGAGACNATAGCAGATGTTCTNAAAATTTTGAAAGAAGAATTTGAAAAGTAAATAATTTATATGNGCAGCAATCTNAGTATTAGGCTAAATAAGGTTCTAAGGGAATTGAANATTTCTCTTGATCGTGTTATTGAATTTCTCTCAACAAAAGGGATTCAAGTTGAACCAAGGCCAACTACAAAGATATCTGAAGAAACATANAATATTTTATTGGAAGAATTTGAAACAGATAAATCAAAAAGAGANGCTTCAAATGAAATAACTGAAGAAAAAAAGAAAGAAAAAGAATCTAATCTGCCATCTGANGANGAAAAAGGNGAAGGTNTTAATAATTCATTTGANTCAAAAGATAAAATCGCAGCGCCTAATTTTGATTTAAATCAACCGGTTAAGGATGAAAAAATAGAACTTGATNNNAAAGATTCTATCAAAAAATCATCTATTANATCTGATTTAGATTCTATGAAAGAAGATCTTAAAACTAAAGACCCCAAAGAGAACCTAGCTAAAGAATTAGTAACAGAAATNTCAACNCCCAAAGATNTTGGTNTTTCAGAAAAAAAAGATCAAAAAACNACTGAACCANAACATATTAAAACAGAATATAAAGTTTTGTCTGGNCCAAAAGGGGTAGGTGAAAAAATTAATATAGATGAGGTAAAGAAAAAGGAAAATAATATTGAAGAGGCTAGGAAGAGGAGAAGAAAAAGAATAAGNAAAGAAACAAATAAAAAAGAATCACAAAATANCTCAAAAGCTAATAATTCAAAAACAAAAACTCCTCATAGAAAAACTAATAAAGATGAAGTTTCTGATGAAGATGTTCAAAAACAGGTTAGAGAAACATTAGAAAAACTTCAAGGGAAATCCTCAAAATCTAAGGGGGCGAAATATAGAAAAGACAAAAGAGACCAGCATAAACAAAAATCAGAAGAAGAATTAGCTGAACAGGAAGCCCAGGAAAAGACAATTCAGGTAACTGAATTTATTACAGTTGGAGAAGTAGCAACCCTTATGGAAGTTAATATTAATGAGATTATATCAGCATGTATGTCTTTGGGTATAATGGTCACAATGAATCAAAGACTTGATGCAGAGACTCTTTCAATTGTCGCTGATGAGTTTGGTTATAAAGTAGATTTTGTTAAGGCTGAACAAGAAGAAGAGATATCTGAAATTATTGATAAGGATGAAGAACTATTTCCTAGACCTCCAATAGTAACTGTTATGGGACATGTTGATCATGGTAAAACTTCATTATTGGATTATATTAGAGAAGAAAATGTTATTGCAGGAGAGTCAGGAGGTATTACTCAACATATTGGGGCATATTCTGTAAGCATAAAAGATGGTGAAAAAATAACTTTTTTAGATACTCCTGGTCACGAGGCCTTTACTGCAATGCGCGCAAGGGGTGCCCAAATAACTGATATAGCTATAATTGTTATTGCTGCAGATGATTCCATAATGCCTCAAACTAAGGAAGCAATAAGTCATGCGCAAGCTGCAGGTGTTCCAATAATTTTCGCTATAAATAAAATTGATAAAACTACCTCTAATCCTGAAAAAATTAAAGAAGAATTGGCCGCTATGAATCTTATGGTTGAAGACTGGGGAGGTAAAATTCAATCTCAAGATATTTCAGCACTTAAAGGAAATGGAGTTGATGAATTATTAGAAAAAGTTTTACTTGAAGCTGAAATGCTTGAATTGAAAGCCAATCCTAATCGTAAGTCAACTGGAGCGGTTGTTGAAGCATATTTAGACAAAGGAAGGGGATATGTCTCAACTATTTTGGTTCAAACAGGAACATTAAAAGTTGGAGATTATTTCCTAGCAGGTAAACATAGCGGNAAGATTAAAGCAATTTTTGATGAGAGAGGTAAAGCCCTTGAGAAGGCNGNTCCNTCAACTCCGGTTTCTATTTTAGGTCTTGATGGAGCNCCACAAGCTGGAGACAATTTCCATGTTTTGGAAGATGAAAAAGAGGCGAAACAAATAGCTGCAAAAAGNACACAACTTGTTAGAGANCAAAATGTTAGGACGCAAAAACATATTACGTTAGATGAAATTGGAAGAAGAATAGCTTTAGGTGAATTTAAAGAACTTAANCTAATATTAAAGGGAGATGTTGATGGATCAGTGGAAGCTTTAACGGATTCATTTCAAAAATTATCTACTGAAGAAATACAAATAAATATAGTTCATAAAGGAGTTGGCGCAATAACGGAATCAGATATTTTATTAGCCTCTGCTTCTGATGCTATTGTAATTGGTTTTAATGTTAGGCCAGTTGGAAATGCAAGACTTTTATCCGAAAAAGAGCAAATCGATGTGAGATCTTATTCTATAATATATGATGCCATAAATGACCTAAAAGATGCTATGGAAGGTATGCTTTCTCCTGAAATNAAAGAAGAAGTTACTGGGACTGCAGAAGTTAGAGAAACATATAAAATTTCTAAGGTTGGAACAGTTGCTGGATGTATGGTTCTAAGTGGCAAAATTTTCAGAGATTCTGGTATTAGACTAATAANAGAAGGTGTTGTTCAGCATACAGGAACTTTGATCTCTCTAAAGCGATTTAAAGATGATGTTAAAGAAGTTANTAAAGGATATGATTGCGGACTTCAACTTAAAGATTATAACAAAATTGATATAGGAGATACACTGGAGTTTTTCAAAGAGGTTGCAGTAAAGAAAAAACTTTAGATTTTAAGTCTTAGCAAAAATGCAGAGGGGTATTTTTTCTTGATTTCATTAAGTTTACCAAGCGATATATAATAATTTTTAAAATTACCTACTTGGACTTTATAATTCGGTGTTTCAAAAATTATGATCGACTTCCAGTCAGGATAAATTGTTTTAAATTCATCTAATATTTCTTTGGCAATTAAGTAGTTCCCGTAATAAAGTTGAATTGTATAATAATTTGATTCATATTCTTCAGAATCGATTTCGTTTTTTTGAAGGATTAATTTTTTTACAATAGAATCTTCTTCTAAAGGAAAATAAATTTCTTGGGAGCTAACTCTAGANAAAGAAGAGATAATAATTANTGAATATAATATAAGANTTGTTAACTTATTCTTTAGAATAGAATTGATTTTTANTCTTAAATAATATAAAAAACTAAACATTTTTTAACAATATTAAGCAAATAAATATTTAGATTATTTAGAACGAATATAAATTACAAAATTATTATATTTAGCCTTTATCTTAATCTCAGTATGAATTACTTTTGTAGCGTAATATTTAAAGGTTTTCATAACAGTATTTTTAACTGAATTATCTTGAATAGATTGAAAATAAAATATTTAAAAGGGGTTTTAATTCCCCTCTTTTTCATAATAAGTCTAAGCTTCGATTTTTTATATAGCCAAGAAGATCAAATTCTTGCGGGNAAAAAACTTTTTAACACTCATTGTGCAGCATGTCACAAGGTAAAAAAGAAGGCTATTGGACCTGCAATGAGAGGTGTTTCAGAAAAATATGATCGCGAGTGGCTTTATTCATGGATCAAAAATAGCGCTGCCATGATTAAATCTGGAGACCCCCAAGCAGTTGCTATTTGGGAAGAGTATAATCGAACAGCAATGAATGCTTTTCCTCAACTCTCCAATGTTGATATAGATAACATACTTGCATATGCTGACTATATNCCTCCTGTACCTGTTGTCGCTCAATCCTTACCAGCAAGTTCAGGTGCGGATAATACAGGAAATTATAATGATCTTATACTTACTGCACTTGTTTTAGTTTTTTTAATTCTTACAGCAATGTTAATTCTAGTCAAGAGAACATTGATTAGAATAGCATCTGCAAGCGGAGTTAAAATTGTATCTGAAAAAAAACCAAAAGATAATATCGCCTTATCCATATTAAACGCATTTGCTAAAAATCAATTTTTAGTTATTTCTTCAGTAATTTTATTAATGCTATCTAGTGGATATTATGTTTATGCATGGATGATGCAAGTAGGAATTGATGAGGGTTATATGCCTGTTCAACCCATTCATTATTCTCATAAAATTCATTCTGGGGCAAATAAGATTGAATGTAAATATTGTCATTCATCTGCNAGAGTTTCAAAACACTCAGGAATACCCTCTTTAAATGTATGTATGAATTGTCATAAAAATATTGCAGAATATAATGGAGAAGAAGATTTAGAGAATGGATATGATAGAGATTTCTACACCAATGAAATAAAAAAATTATATGCTGCTGTTGGATGGGATGAAGATAATCAAGTTTACACTGGGAAAACTCAACCTGTAAAATGGGTAAGAATTCATAATCTACCTGATCATGTATATTTTAATCATGCTCAGCACGTTGAAGTTGCAAAAATAGAGTGTCAAAAATGTCATGGNCCTGTTGAGGAAATGGAAATTATGTATCAGTATTCACCACTTACAATGGGNTGGTGCATTAATTGTCATAGGGAATCTAATATTGATNTAAAAGGGAATGAGTANTACAAAAAAATACATGAGGAGNTNTCTAAGAAATATGGAGTTGAAAAACTAACTGTAGCTCAAATGGGAGGATTAGAATGCGGTAAGTGTCATTATTGATTTGAATAAAATGTATAATTTTTTATGAAAAAAATTAAAAAATATTGGAAGAGTTCAGAAGAGCTCAAAAAAGACAGTAAAATCTTAAATGAGTTTAAGAATAAAGAATTTGTTCAAAAACTTCCTGAAGATATTTTTGACACCAACAAACAAGCTTTAGAAGACTCCTCTACCAATAGAAGAGATTTTTTAAAGTATGTTGGATTTAGTACTGCTGCTGTAGGAATTGCTGCCTGTGAAGGTCCTGTAATTAATTCAGTTCCATATGTTGTTCAACCTGATGAGATTATTCCAGGGAATGCAAATTATTATGCATCTTCCATCGCTGATGGTTATGATTACAGAAATATACTTGTTAAAACTAGAGAAGGAAGACCAATTAAAATTAAGCAGAATAAAGATGCTATAAGTCTTGGAGAATGTAACGCAAGAGTCCTTGCATCGGTTCTTTCTTTATATGATTCAAAAAGATTAAAAGGACCCAAGGTA
>NZZH01000072.1 GCA_002702405.1 Flavobacteriaceae bacterium
GGAAAGAAATAGCAAATGCATACTCTGAATTGAACGATCCAATAGATCAACGTAAAAGATTTGAAGATCAGTTATTACTCAGTGAAAAGGGAGATGATGAAGCAATGTTTATTGATCAAGATTTTTTAAAAGCCCTAGAATATGGTATGCCTCCAACATCTGGTATTGGTATCGGTATTGATAGGTTAACTATGATTCTTACCAATAGTGATTCCATACAAGAAGTAATTTTTTTCCCTCAAATGAGACCTGAAAAAAAACCTTTAGATATGAATGAAGAAGAAAAAATAGTTTTTGAAATTCTTAAAAAGAAAAACCCAATTTCAATAAAGATTCTTAAGGAAAAAAGTAATTTAAGTGGTAAAAAATGGGATAAAACGATCAAATCATTGGTTAAAAAAAACTTTCTTAAAGTGATTGAAGAAAACAATTTATTTTTTGTAAAAAGATTATAATAAGTAGGGGTTACATTTTATTTTTTGGTAAGAACATATAAGCTAAAACAATAATCATGAAAAAACTCTTATTCATATTAATTCTATCTTCCTCAAATTTTTTGATTTGTCAGCAAGACAATGAGAGATCAAATACAATGTTAAATCCTGAGCAAGAAGCAATTCTTCAAACAAAACAATTGTCGCTTAGACTAGATCTTAACAAAATACAAGAGGAAAAAATTATAAGTTTTTTAAAATCTCACTTAATCGAAGGTCGGAAAATTAGGCAAAAAAGAAAAAAAGCAATGTCAAATGAGGAATCTTTTAATTTAAAAGTCCAATTTTTAGATCATCAAAAATCACTTCAAGAAAAATTTAAATTGCTTTTAGATTCGAATCAATACAAAGAATGGAGGGTGCTACAAAAATTAAGAGATGATAATTTAGAAAAAAGAAAAGCTAGAAATAAAAAAAAATAGAAATGAATTAACAAACTTGAAAAAAACCTTTAATCTACTCTTTAACTCTAATACTAATGTTTTGCCCTATATAAATTGTTTCATTTCTGATATTATTTTGATCAATTAAATCTTTAATGTCTATATTATATTTTCTTGATATAGAGAAAAGAGTATCACCCTTTTCTACTTGGTGAATAATTAGGCGGAAATTTTTTTTCTCATCTTTAGTTAAATTTGATCTCCCTAAACTTAGTTTATCAAATCTAGATAAATTATATCGTTCAATAAGATTAATGAGCTTTATTGAATATTTTGGGTCAGTTGCATAACCAGCTTTTTTTAGACCTTTTGCCCATCCCTCATAGTCATTTGATTTTAACTCAAATAAAAATGCATACCTGGTTCTGTTTTTTAAAAAAATGGAATGATCATAATATGATTCTAAAGGATTTATGTAAACTCTAAAACACTCACCCTTTTCATCATCATCATAATAAATACGATCACCTTTCCAATTTTTATGACACTTAATTCCAAAATGGTTATTAGCATTTTTAGCCAAGTAACCAATACCTATTCCAGACTCCAAAAGACCTTGAGCTAATGTAATACTTGCAGGAATACCATATTTATTCATTTCAGATTTAGCAACCGAAGAATAAGTTTTAATATAAGATTCTGCTCTTTGAAAAGAAGTATACTTTTTTTCTTCATTATTAACAAGTGAAAGTTTTTGATTAGAATTTTCTGCTATCCTTGATTTTCTAGAATTTTTTTTTGATTTATATTCTTTATTATTTTTTAATAAAGCGCAGCTATTTAAAATTAAAGAAATAATTAGAATAGATATTAATCTCATTTTTTTTAAAATGTCTTTTAAAACTTTGGCATAATTTTTGAAATTAATTAAAATAAAAGAATTATGTTAAAAAAAATATTTTATTTCGTTTGCATTTTAATTGCTTCATCATGTGCTTCAATAACTGTTTTCACTGATCATGATACTAATATTGACTTTAAAAAATATGAAACTTATGCCTTTTATAAACCAAGCATTGACAAAGTTAATATTTCGGACTTGGATAAAAGGAGAATCTTAAAAGCAGTTGATAAACAAATGTTAAGTAAAAATATTTCTAGATCTAGTTCTCCAGATCTTTTAGTAAGCATCAGTACCGAAGCAAAGGAAAAAATATATATTAATTCAATAGTTAACTATAGTTTCTGGAACCCTTGGTTTTGGGGGCCCAATCATAACTATATTAACTCTCAAACTGAAGGCACCCTTTACCTAAATATTATTGATTCTCAAAGTAAACAACTAGTATGGCAAGGAAAAGGTAAAGGCATGATAAATGAATATAAAAANAATAGAGATGNACGAATTAATGAGTTTGTNGCTAAAATTCTTTTAAATTTTCCTCCNCAGGAATTAGAAATAAATCAAATTTAAAAAAGTTTTNTTGCCTCATNTAATGCATCATTAACTCCNCTAACTTTANTACCTCCCGCAACNGCAAAAAATGNCTGGCCTCCACCCTTNCCNCCAATATATNNACTNAAAGAGTTAATTATTTTTACNGCANTTAAACTNGACTCATTTACTANCTGCTTTGAAATATANGAACAAANAATTGCNTCATTNTTTTNTTTAGAGNCNAGAATCATTACNAGGTCTTTATANTTTTTNCCCATTTCNAANCAAAGTGTTTTAATTGAATTAGAATCTAAACTGACTTCCTCAATAACTAATGANAAATTANTTTTTTTTTNAATTTTATTTATAAGTTCATTTTCAATTGNTTGAATCTTAATTTTTTGTAAGTCNGTAATTTCTTTACGAAACGTCGTGTTTTCATCATGTAATTTATTTACTGCCTTTAGGGTGTCTTGTGGATTTTTTAAAAATACATTTATAGATTCAAGTATCTTAGTTTGAGTCTCTAAATAATCCATTACAGNATCTCCAGTAATTACCTCAATTCTTCTGATTCCCGATGCAATAGATGATTCTGATATGATTTTAAAACGCAATATGTCTGAGGTATTTTTAACATGAGTGCCTCCACATAGTTCATAAGAATTTCCAAANTTTATAGTCCTAACAGTATCTCCATATTTTTCTCCAAAAAGTCCAATTGCTCCTCTTTTTAATGCTTCATCATATGGTATATTTCTCTCNTCTTCTAAATTTATTTGTTCTTGAATNCTAGAATTTACATAGCTTTCTATAGATTTAATCTCTTCTTTAGAGATTTTNGCAAAATGTGAGAAATCAAATCTGAACATTCCTGAGTGAACCATTGATCCCTTTTGCTCAACATGATTACCNAGAATTGATCTCAAACCTTGGTGTAATAAATGTGTTGCAGAATGATTACAAGAAGTTCGAAATCTTTGTTTTTTGTCTACAAAAACTTTAAATTTTTCTTCTGTCCTACTTGGGATAGTCTTTGAAAAATGAATTATAAGATTATTTTCTTTTTTAGTGTCAGTAATATAATGGAGTTGCCCATTTTGAGTCTCTATATANCCCTTGTCACCAACTTGGCCTCCACCTTCAGGATAAAAAGGTGTTAAATTAAAAACTAGTTGATAAAAGTCTCCATCTTTATTTGTTCTAACTTTTCTATATTTTACTAATCTGACATCAGCTTCAAGAATATCATAGCCGATAAACTCTTCAACATCATCTTCAATCAAAACTTGCCAATCATCAACCTCTTTACTAGATGCAAATCTTGAGCGTTCCTTTTGTTTGTTCATTTCTTTATCAAATTGTTTTTTATCAATTTGAAAACCTTTCTCACCTGCAATCAATGCGGTTAGATCTGATGGGAAACCATAAGTGTCATATAATTCAAAAACCTTTTTCCCATCAATTATTTTGCTTTTATTTGTTTNAANAATNTTTTCTAAAAGAACTANTCCTTGATCTAAAGTTTTAAGAAAAGAACTTTCTTCTTCCCTTATTACATTATAAGCTAGTCTCTTTTCTTTTTCAAGCTCAGAAAAAACAGAGTTCAATTGTTGACTTAGAGTGTCTACTAATTTGTGAATAAATGGTTTTTTTTGGTTTAAAAAAGTAAATCCGTAACGAATAGCTCTTCTTAATATTCTTCTGATTACATATCCTGCTCCTGTATTACTGGGTAATTGNCCCTCTGCAATTGAAAAANATACAGTTCTAAAATGATCAGCAATTACTCGAATCGATCGATCAATATTTTCTTGCTTTCCATACTTAACGCTTGCCAAGTTTTCAATTTCTCTGATAATTGGCTGAAAAACATCTGTGTCATANCTTGATTTTTTAGACTGCAGAATCATNCAAAGTCTTTCAAANCCCATNCCAGTNTCAACATGNTGTTTNGGNAACTTCTCTAAAGAACCATCAGATTTTCTGTTNAATTCAATAAATACGAGATTCCATAGTTCTATTACCTCAGGATGATCTTTGTTTATCAAAGCNGCNCCAGGATTTTTTTTCTTTTCTTTTTCATCTCTAATATCAATATGAATTTCAGAGCAAGGACCGCAAGGACCANTNNTNCCCATTTCCCAAAAATTATCTTTTTTACTNCCAAGGATAATTTTGTCTTCAGAAACTATTTCTTTCCAAAATTTATATGAATCATTATCCTTATTTAAACCATCNTTTTTGTCTCCCTCAAAAATGGTAACATAAAGTATATCAGGATTAATTTTATATACNTCAGTAAGTAAATCCCAGGCCAATTTTATTGCNTCTTTCTTAAAATAATCTCCAAAACTCCAATTACCTAACATTTCAAAAAATGTATGATGATAAGTNTCTATTCCAACTTCCTCCAAGTCATTGTGCTTACCTGATACTCTTAAACATTTTTGTGTATTAGCGATTCTTAGATTTTTTGGTTTAGAATTACCTAAAAAATAATCTTTAAACTGATTCATGCCAGCATTGGTAAACATCAAGGTTGGATCNTTTTTAATTACCATTGGAGCNGAACNTACAATGCTATGGTTTTTCGACTCAAAGAANTCTAAAAAAAANTTTCTTATATCTTCTGATTTCATCAATCTAAAAGGATTACTCAAACTTTATGTAAAGATAGTTTTTTAGATTTATAGTATAACTCGTAAAATAATTTCAAAGAGTGATTTATTTATATATTTGTAAACTATAAAAAAAGTTAGATTTATATATGTTTAAGAATAAATACTACTACGACAAAGAAAAATTGTCTTACCTGCCGATAAAAACAGGAAAAGTTAGAAAAATTTCAAACTTTTTTCTGTTTTTAGTTTCCTCTTTAATTTTCGGAATTTTTATCTTATTTGGATTATTACATAATAATATTGTAAANACTCCCAAAGAAGTCCTTCAACAAAGAGAGTTAAANAACTATGAGTTTCAAGTTGACATTTTAAACAAAAAATTAGATGAAATTGAATCGGTTCTTACAAACATTGAAGATAGAGATAATAACCTATATAGAATTTATTTTGAAGCTAGTCCAATTCCAGAGGAACAAAGAAGAGCAGGATTTGGTGGTATTAATCGTTATAAAGATTTAGAAGGGTATGAAAATTCTGAACTGATAATTAACTTAACCGAAAGATTAGATNTTTTAACCAAACAAATAGTAATTCAATCTAGATCACTAGAAGAAATAGAAAGTCTTTCTAAAAGCAAGAAAAAACTTCTAGAAGCAATTCCAAGTATTCAACCAGTTAAAAATGAAGATGTCAAAAGAATGGCTTCAGGTTTCGGGTACAGAACTGATCCNTTTACAAAAAAAAGAAGNATGCATAAAGGTATGGATTTTAGTGCTCCCAAGGGTACTCCAATATANGCGTCAGGAGGTGGTATCGTAAAGCGAACGGATAATAGAGCCCCTGGATATGGAAAGCATATAAGAATTGATCACGGATTTGGTTATGTTAGTCTTTATGCTCATCTAGANGGCTATGCTGTTAAAAGAGGAAAAAATGTCAAGAGAGGAGATCTNATTGGTTATGTTGGAAATACTGGACGATCAGTTGCTCCCCATTTACACTATGAAATTTTCAAAGATGGTGTTCGGATAAATCCTTTGAATTTTTATTATGGTAACCTTACTGCCAGTGAATTTGACTTACTTGTTAATCAAGCAAATCAAGAAAATCAATCATTAGATTAATGATTAAAAATCTCCCCGAAAAAAGATATTATACTATTGGAGAAGTAGCCAAGGCATTTAAGGTAAATACCTCTCTTCTAAGATTTTGGGAAACAGAATTTAAAGAGATTAAACCAAAAAAAAAAGAAAGTGGTGCTAGAAAATATACCTCCAAAGATCTTTCAAATATCCATTTGATTTTTCATTTACTAAAAGAGAAAGGACTTACNATCGAAGGTGCTAAAAAGCAATTAAAATATAAAGAAAATTCTCCCAAAAATAATTTAATTATAATTGAAAAGCTCCANAAAATTAAGTCCTCACTTAATGAACTTAAAGAAAAAATNTAATTATTTTTCTTTAAAAATTATCTGAATAGGCACTCCAAAAAAATCAAAATTTTCTCTTAGTTTGTTTTCTAAAAATCTTCCATAAGGCTCTTTAATATACTTTGGAAAATTAGAAAAGAAAGAAAACTTTGGGCTTTTAGTTTTTAGCTGTTTACAAAATTTNATTTTTATTAATTTCCCCTTAAAAGAAGGAGGAGGGGTTTTTTCTATTATTGGTAAAATAACATCATTTAATTTACGAGAAGGAATCCTATTTAACCTACTTTTATGAACTTTTGTGGCTAACTCTAATGATTTAATTAATCTCTGTTTATTTTTAACAGATACAAAAAATATAGGAACATCAGTAAATGGAGATATTTTCTCTTTGACCTTTTCTTCTAAAATTTTACTGAAAATTTCTTTTTTCTCTATTAAATCCCACTTATTAATCAAAATAATAATTCCTTTACCATTTCGATGAGCCAACCAAAAAATATTCTGATCTTGACTATTAAATCCTTTTGTAGCATCAATCATTAAAATACAAACATCGCAGCTTTCAATTGATTTAATTGAACGTATTACAGAATAAAATTCAACATTTTCTTTTACCTTGCTTTTCTTTCTAATACCTGCAGTATCTACCAAAATAAAATCAAACCCAAANGAATTATAGTGAGTATTTAAGCTGT
Source organism: Flavobacteriaceae bacterium (assembly GCA_002702405.1). Next base: position 7,067 of record NZZH01000072.1, read on the forward strand.
CTCTGGTTGTNCCNGCTTGTTTAGTAACNATATATCTNTCTTCTCCNAAAATTTTATTTACAAAAGATGACTTACCNACATTAGGCCCTCCAACAATNGCAAATTTTGGTAAATCTTTTTTCTCNTCATATACTNTTNAAGGCATCTNATTTATAAGCTCATCTAAAAGCTCNCCTGTTCCACTTCCATTTACTGCAGATAATGGAAAAATTTTTTGAAATCCTAAAGAATAAAAATCTACAATGTTTTTTGCTTGTTTAGAATTATCGGCCTTGTTTGCAACAAGTAAAACAGGTTTCTCAGACTTTCGAATTAGTTTAGAAATACTTTGATCAACCCCAGTCAAACCATCTAAAATATCAACCATAAATAAAATTATATCTGCTTCATCAATTGCAAGTAAAACCTGTTTATCAATTTCTTTTTGAAAAATATCATCATTCCCTTCTAAATAACCTCCTGTGTCAATTAGAGTAAATTCAACACCATTCCAAAATGATCTCCCGTAATGTCTATCTCTAGTAACTCCAATCTCAGAATGAACAATTGCCTGACGATTTTTAATCATTCGATTGAAAAAAGCTGATTTGCCAACATTTGGCCTCCCTACTATTGCTACTATTGGTCCCAAAATTTATGTAGTTAAAACAAAAATAATTTATTATTATGATATTATTAATTCAATTTTTATATCCAAATTTTTTTAATTGATTAGCTTTTGAACGCCATTTTTTTTCAACCTTCACAAAGAGTTCAATAAATATCTTTTTTTCAAAAAATTTTTCTAAATATTTTCTGGACTCAGATCCTATTTTTTTAAGTTTTAATCCCTTGGCTCCTATTATTATTCCTTTTTGTGTTTCCCTTTCAACAATAATATTAGATCTTATCATTATATTTTTATCAGTATGTCTAAACTGGTCAGTAACGACTTCTACGGCATAAGGAACTTCATTATGACAGTTCTCTAATATACTTTTTCTAATGGCTTCATTAACAAAAAATCTTTCGGATTTATCACTTATTTGATCTTTAGGGAAATATGCCTCGCCCTTAGGAATTTCTTTTATTAGTTTATCTCTTAATTCATTAATAAAAAATCCTTTTAAGGCAGAGATTGGAATTATCTCAGCTTTAGGAAATATCTCAGACCAATACAAAACATCCTTTTCTAAGTTTTCTTGATTTGAAGTATCAATTTTATTTATCAATACTAGTAGTGAGGATTTTGTCTGCTGAACTTTTCTTAGAATCTTATCGTCAATAATTTTTCTTTCACTTACTTCCGCCATGTATAAAAGAACATCAGCGTCAACAATTGACTCTTTGACTGAATTTACCATGGTTTTTTGCATTTCATATTTAGGTTTCAAAATTCCAGGTGTGTCAGAAAAAACTAATTGATAATTATCCCCATTCAGTAAACCTAAAATTCTATGTCGAGTAGTTTGCTTCTTTGATGTTATTATAGAAAAATCATGGCCCATAAGAGCATTGACAAGTGTAGATTTTCCTACATTAGGATTTCCTATAATTGAAACAAATCCAGCTTTGTGTCCTTTTAAAACCATGATACAAAGATACAATCTTATAGAATCCTTTTTGAAACGATAAAGTTTTATATCTTTGACGTCTATATCGCGAGGTAGAGCAGTGGTAGCTCGTTGGGCTCATAACCCAAAGGTCGCAGGTTCGAGTCCTGCCCTCGCTACAACTATCTACGAAAGCCCCTATAAACACTAGGGGTCTTTTTTTTGATAGGTCGTAATATAGGTCGAAGTGCCTTTTTT
>NZZH01000027.1 GCA_002702405.1 Flavobacteriaceae bacterium
TCTGTAGGAAAAGGTCCAGATCCAACTCTTGTTGTATATGCCTTAGTTATACCTAAAATTTTATGATTATTTCTATAACTAAAACCAGTTCCTGAAAAAACCTGTCCAGAAATTGTATTTGATGAAGTAACATATGGATAAGTTCCAAAATCAATATCAAGAAGGGTTCCTTGCGCACCTTCTGCAAGAATTTTTTTGCCTGATTTTTGAGCATTAGACAAATAAAATTGAGTATTTATAACTTTAAATTTTCTTAATTTTTCTAGAGCATCAAAAAACTCTTTATTCATTTTATTTAGATCGAATTCTATTTTGTTCTTATAGGAGTTAATTATATTCATATGCTTTTTACAAAGCATGTCATATTTAACTTCCCAATTTTTTTCAAAAATATCTCCGACACGGATTCCATTCCTTCCTGTTTTATCCATATATGTTGGNCCTATACCTCTTAAAGTGGATCCAATTTTTGATTTTCCCTTTGATCTTTCAGANNCAGCATCAAGTATTCNATGAGTTGGTAATATNATATGNGCTTTATTTGAAATTAAAAGTTTGGAATATAAATCNATTTTAAATTGATCAAGGTTTTCTATCTCTTTTTTAAAAATCACAGGATCAATAACTACACCATTACCAATTAAATTTTGNACATTTNNGTGNAAAATCCCAGAGGGNATAGTATGTAAAACATGCTTTATACCATCAAATTCAAGTGTATGNCCNGCATTTGGACCTCCCTGAAAACGAGCTATAATTTCATANGAATTTGTAAGAAAATCTACAATTTTTCCTTTNCCTTCATCACCCCACTGAAGCCCTAATATTAAATCTACAGACATTTTAGGTTAATGTTTCTCTTTTTTTTTCTTTTTTTTACCATAAAAGTAGAGAGAATGATTGTGTATCTCTACATTAAAAACTTCTTCAATTGTATTTTTTATATTTTGAATTCTTGGATCACAGAACTCTTCAACTTCACCTGTGTCGATATTAATCAAATGATCATGTTGACTATCAAAATAAGATNTTTCATATTGAGCCTGATTATCTCCAAATAGGTGCTTTCTAACAAGACCACAATCTAGAAGTAATTCAATTGTATTGTAAAGTGTTGCTCTACTTACCCTNTAATTTTTATTTTTCATTTTAATATACAGAGATTCAATATCAAAATGTTTATTGGTNTCATATATTTCATAGAGAATTGCAAAACGCTCTGGAGTTTTTCTGCTTTCTTTCTTAGAAAGAAACTTTAAAAAAACATCTTTTACAATTTCGTGATTTTTATNATCCATACTTTGCAAATATATAAGTAAATTATTCTCGTTTTACTTTTTCTATTCCTTTTAGTTTAGTCAAATTTTTCGTTAACCTGTCAAGAATTTTTTTATTCTGAACACTTACGCTAATAAAACCACTAAAAAAACCATTATCTGTTTCCAGGTTAATTTTATTTATATTAACATTCATATTATTTGAAATTAATCTAGTAACTTCATTTAGTAATCCAAGATCATCAATTCCTGAGAGTTTCAATACCGCAGTAAATTCATCAAATTTTGAANTCATCCATCTAGCAGTAACNATCCTATAGCCAAAGTTAGATTGAAGAGCTAAGGCATTAGGGCAATCTTTTTTATGAACTTTTAAACCATCATTTATAGTCAGAAAGCCAAAAACAGCATCTCCTGAAATTGGGTTGCAACAAGAGGATAAAGTATANGATAGAGATTCNTTTTCTTTGCCAAAAACAATTTTATCAAATCCACTTTTTTGATCTTTTTTTGTATCTGAAGAAATAGTCTTGATATTCTTTCTTCTAAAAAAATTAAAAAAACTGTTATTAAAATATGACGCAAAGCTTTTTAAGTGTTTATTTTCAATAGTTCCAATTCCAATTTGGTAGAAAAGATCTAAACTATTATCTAGTTTAAAATATTTGTACATTCTATCGGTGGTTTTCTCATTTAGAACAATTTTTAATTGTTTGAGTTTTCTTCTAAGAAGTTCTTTTCCGTCTTTTGCTATATGCTTTTTTTCTTCATTTAGCGAGGATTTTATTTTTGATCTAGCTCTTGATGTCTGAACAAAATCAAGCCAATTGGCAGTTGGTTTAATATTTTCAGAGGTTATTATTTCAATTTGATCACCGCTTTTTAAGACTTTACTCAAGGGAACCAAAACTCCATTAACTCGAGCACCTCTAGTTTTCATTCCTATTTCAGTATGAATACTAAAAGCAAAATCAAGAGCGGTTGAAAATTTTGGAATAGATTTAAGTTCTCCAGTTGGAGTAAAAACAAAAATTTCTTCAGCGTATAAATTTAATTTAAAATCTTCAACAAAATCAATAGCATTTCCGGTGTTATCCTCTAAAACTTCTTTTAGTCTATCAATCCAATTTTCAATCCCTAAATCTTTTTGATCTCCATCTTTATATTTATAATGCGCCGCATATCCTTTTTCAGCAATTTCATGCATCCTCTCTGATCTGATCTGAACTTCAACCCACTTATTGTTAGGTCCATTGACTGTTATGTGTAAAGCTTCATATCCGTTTGATTTTGGAGCAGTAATCCAATCACGAAGTCTTNTAGGGTTTGGAGTAAAATGATCTGTTATGATTGAATATATTTTCCAAGCTAAAAATTTTTCATCACTTACATTTGATTCATATACAATTCTTATGGCAAACTTATCGTAGATCTTTTCAAAAGGAATATTTTGAGNCTCCATTTTACTGTAGATTGAATAAATTGACTTGCTTCTTCCTTTTATATAATATTTTAAACCTTCTTTTTTTAGGGTACTTGAAACAAAATTTGAAAAGGATTTTATGTAATTAATTTGAGATTTTTCTCCTTCTTCAATTTTATTTTTTACATGAAAATATTTCTCAGAATCTTTATACTTTAGGCTTAGATCCTCAAGTTCAGTTTTTACATTATAAAGACCAATGCGATGAGCAAGAGGAGCATAGATATACATTGTTTCAGATGAAGTTTTCAATTGTTTTTCCTCCGGCATTACTTCAAGGGTTTGCATATTATGAAGTCGGTCAGCAATTTTTATAATAATTACTCTTATATCGTCATTAAGAGTTAGAAGCATTTTTCTGAAATTTTCAGCTTGGAGCGAAATATCAGTATCTTTTTTTAGGTGAGAAATTTTAGTCAGTCCATCAACTATTTTAGCAACAGAAGGTCCTAATTGATTTTTAATTTCTTCTATTGTGTACTTAGTATCTTCAACAACATCATGTAAGAGTGCAGCAGCTATTGATATTGAATCAAGACCAATCTCATTCGCAACTATTCTTGCGACAGCTAGAGGGTGGAAAATATAAGCTTCTCCTGTTTTTCTTCTCTGATTTCTATGGGCATCAACAGCAATATCAAATGCAGTTCTAATCTGCTTCTTATCATTTGTTGAAAGAGTTTGATAACTAACACTAAGAAGTTCCTTGTATTGCTTTGCAATTTCCTTATTTTCAATTTTCTCACTAACTATCATTTTTAATAGGATATAAAAATGTTGTGTATATCAAAGTTAGTGATTTAAGCTATGATAAATCAAAATNCCAGCCGAAACTGATAAGTTAAGTGAATCTATTGTTTCATTAGTAGGAATTTTNGCAATTTGATTAGAATTTTCAAACCAAATTGGGCTCAAACCTTTGTCTTCTGAACCAAAAATTAAAGCAAATGGAGTTTTATATATTATCTCATTATAATTTGTAGCCTTTTCACTCAAGGAAGTTGATATTATTGATATTTTATTNTTTTTTAGAAAATTGATAGTTCTATTTGAGTTGTCAATTGCTATTTGAAGAAAAAAGATTCCTCCTAAGCTACTTCGAATAATATTTGGATGGTAGATATCAGTTTTTATATTAGAGATTATGATTGCATCAATTTCTGCTGCAGCAGCAGTTCTTAGAACTGCTCCTATATTTCCAGGTTTTTCTGGCGATTCTATCACTAAAACTCTTGCTTTTTTTGTTAAAATAAGTTTATCTAATTTTAATTCTTTTGCCTTTACTATTGCAATCATTTTTTCAGAGCCTGAACGAATACAAATCTTATCAAATAATGTTTTTTCTACCTCATAAAAAACTATATTTTTATTTCCTTTAATATTTTCATTAAAATTTTCACGATAAAATATAGAAACCAAATCATATCCTGATTGATATGCCCTTGTAATTTCTCTTTTTCCTTCAACTACAAAAAGTTTTTGTCTTTTCCTTTCTCTTGATTTACTGATTAAAAGTTTTATTTTTTTAATCTGAGGATTTGAAGAACTTGAAATCATTTTCATCTGAATTCAAACTTTAAGTGATAATATTTTAAAAACGATTATTTATTTGGAGTATTTTTCTGAATACCTCCTCCAAAGTTCCGTCTGATGTGATTCAAGACTTATTTCACGTCCTTGAATAAAAGCTCTAGATATTATATTTGTCTTCATGTCAAGTGCATCCCCCTTAGAAATAAAAAGTGTAGCATCTTTACCTTTTTCAAGAGAACCCATCTCATCATCTATTCCCAAAATTTTTGCAGCATTTAAAGTTATCATTTCAACTGCTTTTTCTTTTTCAACGCCATATGCAGAGAAACTGCCAGCATAAAATGGAAGATTTCTTGTATTCATTCGCTCCATACTTCCTTGTACATCTATTGTCACTAAAACGCCTTCACCAATTAATAAGCTAGCAAGTTTAAAAGGTAGTTTTAAATCTTCATCCTCATTAGTTGGGAGTCTATGTGGATGGGATAGAATTACAGGAATATTATTACTTGTAATGATATTTAATTGACTTTCCAATCCTCTTCCACCAACAAGGACAATTTTNTTAATTCCAATGTTTTTAAGAAAAACAATACCATCAACTATTTGCNTCTCATCATTAGCATGTAAAAAAATGGTTTTATTTTTTTTGATAGCTTGATTTAATGAATAATACGGAAGATTCTTAGGTTTCATATTTATTGATCTTGCCATAGCATTTTTAAAAAAATCTTCAATTTTGGAGATATTTTCTGCATATTTTTTNTTGACTTTTAGGTCAGGACTTTCTCCAAGCCACCATCGCCCTCGAGTATATGGGTTAGGCCAATTTAAGTGAATCCCATCATCATATCTTATAACTGCATCTTCCCAGTTCCAAGCATCAAGTTGAACAATAGAGGATTTACCAGAAATAAATCCTCCGCGNGGAGCAACTTGAGCNACTANAACACCGTTAGGACGCATGCTCTCAACAATTTTAGATTCTGCATTGTAAGCAATAATACTCCGAATATGTGGCAACATATCTCCGATCTCATCAACGTCATTACTGGCTCTCACGGCATCAATTTCTACAAGNCCTAATGAAGTATTAGCAGCAATAAATCCAGGATAAATATGCTTGTCAGAAACATCTATTGTTTGATCATATTNTCCTTCTGCTAAATTTTCAGTTGTAACTTCAGTTATTTTTCCATTTCTAATACCGATTGCACTATTTTCAATTATAGTTCCATTTCCAATATGAGCTGTTGCTCCAATAAAAAGTATTGATTCTTCACTCAAACTCGCAGGTGTTTGCTGACTTGTAAGTTGACTTACAATTAATAAAAACGTTAAATGAAATATTTTTTTCATATTAATAATCAATTGTTTCACAATGAAATTCTCTTTTCCTTCTTTGTTCAAAATTTTTTGTACTGCTTCCCATGTTTTTAGCATTTAACATTTGTAAAATTAGCTTCTTTCTCTCATCTTCTATTTGTTTGATTTTGGCAGGAAGTAAATCAGCTTCATAATAGAAAGCACCCTCAATCATAGTTTTTTCTNCTTGCGAGTAAATAGACATGGGATGTCCACTCCACAAGACTAAATCAGCAATTTTGCCAACTTTAACACTTCCAACTTTGTCGTCTATACCAAGAAGAATTGCTGGATTTAATGTAACAAACTTCCAAGCCTCTTCTTCAGATACCCCACCATATTTAATNGCTTTTGCNGCCTCTTGATTTAATCTTCTTGACATTTCAGCACTATCAGAATTATATGCTACAGTTACTCCTGCATTATGCATTATCGCACCATTGTAGGGAATTGCATCATTTACTTCAAATTTGTATGCCCACCAATCAGAAAATGTTGAACCTCCTACACCATGNACTTTCATTTTATCAGCTACTTTATAACCTTCTAAAATNTGAGTAAATGTTCTGATTCGAAAATCAAATTTTTCAGCAACCTTCATTAACATATTAATTTCGCTTTGAACATATGAATGACAAGAAATAAATCTTTTTCCTTGAAGTATTTCCCAAAGAACTTCCATTTCAATATCATAACGAGGTTTGGGTGTTCTTAATTTAGTTTTTCGATCTAGATTATTATAATTGATCCATCTTTGTCCATATTCTTTTGCCCTTTGAAAATAATCTATATATAGTTGTTCAACACCCATCCTAGTTTGGGGAAATCTCGAAAAGCTACCCCAATTGGACTGTTTTACATTTTCGCCTAAAGCAAACTTTATAAAAGAACTAGAATTCGGATACAACATTTCATCAATACTTGATCCCCATTTTAATTTAATTATGGCTGATCTTCCGCCAATTGGATTTGCAGACCCATGAAGAATTTGTATTGTAGTTACTCCACCAGATAAATTACGGTAAATATTTATGTCATCAGGATCAATAACATCTTCTATAGTAACTTCAGCAGAAGAATTCTGACCACCTTCGTTAATACTAGAGGCAGCTATATGAGAGTGCTCATCAATGATTCCACTAGTTAGATGTTTGCCAGCTCCATCAATAATTTTAACGTTTTTAACATCGAGATCTTTTCCAATTAAGCTTATTTTACCATCCTTAACTAAAAGATCAGTATTTTGAATTATTCCTTCCTTTTCATTAGTCCAAATGGTTACATTTTTATACAAAACATTTTCAGATTCAGGAATTTTTTCTAGGCCATATGCATTATTTGGATATCTTAATTTCAGGACCTCTCTTAGATTTTCTTTTTTAGCATCATTTTTTTTATCACTACCAGTTTTATCAGTTTCAACAGACGTTAATACAGAATCAAAATTATTTCCAGAAAAATCTACTCCATTGGATGAAATCAATTTTTTATTTTCAATTTTCGAGCTAACACGAGCAAAATTTTTCTGATTTTTATCAAAAACTGTCATGTGAAGCCATCCATTTTTGTAACTAGTCTTCGATTTTAATTTTAAAGAATCCAGTTTAACATTTACTTGAATTGATGAAGTGCTGTTTTTTATTTCTAAATCATAGCTTTCAACTCCTATGGAAATTTGATAATTACCGTCTATATCTATTTTTTTTCTATCAGATATGATATGTGCATCACCATTTACCCAGTTTTCATATATTTTTGTTTTATCATCAAATATCGCTCCAGAAGTAACTATAAAGTTTGCATACGCTCCTTTTTTTAAAACTCCAATTTTATTTTCCATTTTTAAAATTTTGGCAGGAATAATTGTTAATGCTTGAAGAGCTGTTTTTTCGCTAAGACCATACTTAACTGCTTTTCTTAAATTTTTTAAAAAATTATCTTGATTTTTAAGATCTGCAGTAGTTAGGGCAAAAACAATTTTAGATTTCTCTAGTAATGAAGGATTAGAAGGAGCTTGATTCCAATACAACATTTGACTAAGTTCAATTTTTTTTGTCATTAATGGATCAGAAACATCATATGGATCAGGGAAGTTTAGGGGAATTATAAGTTTAGTTCCAAGAGCTTTAATTTGCTCGATACTCTGATACTCATTTCCAGAACCTTTAATTATAAAATTTAGACCCATTTCAGAACTAATTTTACCTGCTCTTAAAACATTTAGTTTATCTCCAGCATCAAAAATTTTAGGCAGTTTAATATTATCTAGTATGGATTCAATAGAAATATCTTTATTTATATTTTTTCCTTGTTTGTACCAATTAGCATCGTGATAAAGCTGACGAATTAATGCCATTGATCCCATGATAGAGCCAGGATATGATTGAGAGGATGTTACGCTTTTAGAAAAAGAAAAATGTTCTGCTTTTTTATCTGATAAAATCCGCTCTCCATCATTAATAAAATCATTAAGAGTAATTAGTACACTAGTACCTCTATGAATTCCATTTTTTCTATGACTATTAACTATACCAAATCCAATTTTACGCATTTTGGTTGCTAGATCTTTATTATAATTATAATCTTTTATACTTTTATAATCACTGAGAATATGATCATTCCAGTAATATCCTTTTCTTTTAGGAGAATATTCAGCACTTCTTCCACTACTTTGGATTCTTTTCGGTTTTTTTATTCCAAAATCACTGTGTAATTCTATAAATGACGGATAAATATGCAGTGATTGCATGTTATAAATTCTTGCATTTTTTGGGATGGGGATATTTTTACCAATTGCAACAATTTTTCCCTTATGAATCAGGATAGAATTTGACTCTGTAATTTCATTTGAATTGGAGTGGATTGTAACATTAGTAATTGCCTTATAAGTGTCTTTTTCAGTCTTTACACCAGTATTAGTAGGGAAATATTCTTGCCCTAAAACAAGTTGATTAAGAAAAATTATTAGGTAAAAGATATTACTTTTCATTACTTATTTACTTTTATTTTATAATAATATTAATGAAATTTAATAAGAATTTAAACAAATATCCATTAATTATAAAATTTGACATCAAAGAAAATCATTTTCTAAAACTTATAATTTATAATTAATCCAACGACTTCATTGTAACTCTTAATTCCCCTTTTTTGAGAATTTGCTTTTAGAAATTTATCATAGGAGTTTTTAAAAATAGGTTGAAATGGATTTTTATATTTTTGCCAGAAAGAATCAACGTCTTTTATATTCTCAATGATTCCATAATTTAATCTTTTGATTTTCTCTTTTGATTTTTCTGGATCAACTTCAAAAAGAGCTGAATTACAATACCTTATAGCNAAAATCAATGAAGCATATTTTACATAAGGNTCTGGATTTTTATATGAAAAAAAATACGCTATAAAATTAGCTTCTTTCTCTGATGCATAACCCATTTGATGAGCAGCTTCATGCATATCGCTAATAATTAAATTTAAGTAAGGTGTTTTAGAATTGATTTGCCCTTCCAAAGTAAAAGGATTTATATAACCTGAAAATCCCATATATGAAAGTGGGGTACTCCAAAGAGATTTTTTTCTGATAGAATTTTTAAACATTTCTGAATCAGAGAATCTATCATATCCATAAACACTTTCTTTTAATATCCTTTTTTTGTTAGCAAATTTTAATGGAAGACTATCACTAACGCTTAAACTTAAATGAAGTTCATTTACTTGATTTATTAAGAAGTCAATTTTTTCTTCTAAGTCTTTCTGAGTATAAATAGTTTTTATATTTAATTTTTCATTAAGTGGAAGTCTATAGTAGTTTATTCCCCATGTAAGATTAAAAACTAGGATAATTGCTGATAGAAGAGCTCCAAGATCAAATATCAACTTAAAAAAAGAATAATTATAATCTTTAAAACATTTTATGATCAATTTAAAAATTAAAAACAAAGTGAATAAATAAATTATATCACCAACTGAAAAAGGAATTTTATCAAAAAAGAAAGAATAAGATTTATATATAATTGGATAAATTTTTTGACTATAAAATTCTTCTACCAACAAGGGGTTTCTTTTGATATAATTAATTAGGATCCAATGGGGCAAAAGAGATATCCATAAGAAAATTTTTAATTTTTTTCTCATTTCATTTTTCTTTTCTGGAGAAATTATTCTATTAAATCAAGAATTTCAACCTCAAAAATAAGGTCAGATTTTGGAGGAATGCCTCCTGTTCCTTTTTCACCATATGCTAAATTGTAGGGAACAAAAAGAGTTGCTTTATCTCCAACCCTAAGAAGTTTAACACCCTCTTTAAAACCCTGAATCATTTGAGCTTCAGGATTAACATCTGCTACAAGAGGTTGATATCTATTATTTTTTTTTCTGTTTTCATCAACTACATCTAATGTCTTAGCAATTTCAATATCACTTGTTTCAAGGAATTTGCCATCGGCGAAATAAACTGCATAATGTAATAAGGCCTTATTTGTTTTAGCTACTTTTTCACCTTTTCCATTTGTTGAAATAAAATAACTCATTTGAGAATCATTAGTTATAGCTTTTAACCTTTGTTCTGCAAATTTTTTCGCTGTTTCACCTTGTACTTTCATCTGTTTTTGAAGCTTTTTCTCATTTGCAATCTCTTCTTCAAGGAAGTGATTTGAGAAAATCTCTGGAGCATTAAAATTTTTTGCTAATGAACCTTTTCTTATGATTTTAATTTTTTTTATGGTATCATTCTGAACTATACTATCAACAATATTTTGACCAGAAATTACTTTGCCGAAAACAGTGTGTTTTCCATCTAGCCATGGAGTTTTTAAGTGAGTAATAAAAAACTGACTCCCATTTGTTGAAGGACCAGCATTTGCCATTGATAAAATCCCAGGTCCATCATGAGTCAAATCAGTGATTTCATCTTTAAAGCTATATCCAGGACCACCTTGACCTGTTCCAGTAGGATCGCCACCTTGAATCATAAAGTTATCAATTACTCTGTGAAAGATTAATCCGTCATAATATTGTTTACCCTTATACTCATCATTAACATTTGTATTATTTCCTTCAGACAATGAAACAAAATTAGCAACCGTTATAGGTGTTTTCTCCATTTCTAATTGAATGACTATACTTCCTTTTGTTGTAGTTATTTCAGTATATAATCCAGAATCAAGTTCTGGATATTGATCATTACAAGAATTAAATAAAAAAGATACTGTAATCAGTAATAAAAAAACAAATTTAGATTGTCTGGGATTCATATTTTTTTCTGTTTTAGTTTTAAAAGTTTTATGGTAAACTTGAGAGGTTGGTTCATTCCAATTTTTTCACCGTCTCCTTGATAACCATAGCAAAGGTAGGAAGGAAATAGAAAAACAACAACTTCATTTTCTTTCATTATTTTTATTCCCTTTCTTAAAGCAGGTATTAAGTCTTCTTCATCAATAAAAAAAGAAACTTCCCCTAGCTCTTTTTCGCTATATAGCAGATTATTATTTAAATCTTCGATTTTATATGAAAAAGAAACTTGATCTCCTTTTTTTGGAATGGGTCCGTTAATTTTTCTACCTGTTTTATGAGCATACCAGAAACCAAACTCTGAAATGCTAAATTCTAGCATGGAATTTTCAGCAAATTTTTTGAACAGTTCCTGTTCGATTTCAAATCTATTTTTATTCCTTATTGCTGATTCCTTCAAAAAGAGTTTTTTATTTTTATTTACTGGTCTTCTAATNTCAGATTCTTGACAGTTAATAAAAATTAAAAAGCAGATTGACAAGAGAAATAACCTCATATTTCAAAATCTTTTTTGCANTCTTGGATTGCCTTTAAAAAATTTTCTTTAGTATCCTTTAGGCTTTCAAATGAGGAACCTCCAGCAGCATTATGATGCCCACCACCATTAAAGTAAATTTTCGCAAATTTATTTACTGAAAAATTTCCTTTTGAACGNAAAGACATTTTTATTAGATTTTGTAATTTATCTTCAATCATTATAACCGAAAGAGAAATATTTTTTAGACTTAAGCCATAATTCACGAAACCTTCTGTGTCTCCTTTCTTAAAACTATTGAGATTCAAATCTTNTTGTGATAGAAAAGTGTATACNACAGGTAAATCTTTAATCTTTTTAAGATTAGAAAGACANGTTCCTAGAAGTCTTATTCTNTCAAAAGTATAATTATCATATACNTTTTGATGAATTTNTGCCTGGTTAGCTCCNATAGCTATTAATTTTGATGCTATTAAGTAGGTNTTAGAAGTTGTAGAAGGGAATCTGAAAGATCCTGTGTCTGTCATCATTCCAGTGTAGAGGCAAGTAGCAATATTTGAATCAATTTTACTTTCGTCNAATTTTGAAATGATATTATAAACCATTTCAGATGTTGAACTAATTTCAGGTTCTGAAAAAGTTAAAGAAGCATATGATTTTGGATTCTCATGATGATCAATCATAACAATTGGAATCTTAGTAGAGGTCAAAAGTGATTCCATTTCTCCAGTTCTTGAAAGATCATTATAATCTAGAGTTAAGATTAGATCTGCTTTATCGATTAAGGAAATCACTTTATTTTGATTTAAAGAAAAATTAACTATTTCATTTTGCCCTGGAAGCCAATTAAGGAATGAAGGATATTCATTGGGTGAGATGACTATAGAATTATAACCCTTTTTTATCAAAAAAAAATTTAGCGCAAGACTACTTCCCAGAGCATCTCCATCGGGATTTTTATGGGGTATTATAAGAGTGTTTTTTGATTTTTTAAGTAGAGAATAAAATTCATTTATCAAATTATCTTTCATAGTTCAAATATACCAAAAATTGACCTCTTAATATTTGTATTAAATTAAGTATGATCATTTATTCAAACTTATGTTCATTTAATCATACAATTTTTTAAATTTGAAATTCAAAAACTTAAATGAGAAACACATATACCTTTTCAATGATTAAACCAGACGCAGTAGAAAGTGGCTATATTGGTCTAATATTAG
>NZZH01000073.1 GCA_002702405.1 Flavobacteriaceae bacterium
GGTATTTCAAAATTAAAGATGAAATCTTCGGAAAATGAGTTTTTAAATGAAATGCAAGAACATGCAGAAAAAAATAAATGTTTTGACACATACATTGGCCAAGGTTATCATCCAACGATTACTCCAGCAGTAATAAAAAGAAACATACTTGAAAACCCAGGTTGGTATACTTCATACACTCCTTACCAGGCGGAAATTGCTCAAGGTAGATTAGAAGCATTATTTAATTTTCAGAGTGTAGTTTCAGATTTGACTGGAATGGAAATAGCAAATGCCTCTCTTCTGGATGAAAGTTCGGCTGCAGCTGAGGCTATGACTATGCTTTTTTATCTTAGAGATTCTGTTCAAAAAAAAAATAATTCAATAAAGTTTTTTGTTTCAGACCAAGTTTTGCCTCAAACAATTTCTGTTCTCAAAACAAGAGCAAACCCTTTAGGTATTGAATTAATGATTGGTTCCATTGATAGTGTAAATCTTTCTGATGGTTTTTTCGGAGTTTTAATTCAATACCCAGGTAAATATGGTGAAATAATTGATCTTGGAACTGCTATAAAAAACGCAAAAAAAGTAAATGTAAAAGTTGTTGTTGCTGCTGACCTTCTTAGTCTAACTGTTCTTGAAGCGCCAGGGAATTACGATGTAGATGTTGTTGTTGGTACAACCCAACGATTTGGTATCCCCTTAGGATATGGCGGTCCTCACGCAGCATACTTCGCAACAAAAATTGATTATAAAAGAAATATACCTGGTCGTATAATAGGTCAAACAAAAGATATTGATAATAATCCTGCATTGAGAATGGCCCTTCAAACCAGAGAACAACATATAAAAAGAGACAGAGCAACATCTAATATATGTACTGCTCAAGTTCTACTTGCAGTAATGGCAGGTATGTATGCAGTATATCATGGCCCTAAGGGGTTGAGAAAAATTGCTGAAAAAATACATTCAAAAACAGTAGAACTTGAAAATATTTTAAAAGGTCTTGGCTTTACTCAGGAAAATGAATATTTTTTTGATACTTTAAAAATTAAAGCTGATTCGGNAAAAATAAAAAAAATTGCTGAAAAAGAAAAAGTAAACTTTTTCTATGTTGATAAGGAAACGATTACAATTTCGCTAAATGAAACTGTAACAGAAAAAAAAATAGATAAAATCGTTTCCATTTTTAACCAAAGTTTATCTTCAAAATCAAAAATTAAACATATTAAAAATTTTCAATCAAGGTTACCTCTTAATCAAATTAGAAAAACAATTTATTTAGACCACAAAATTTTTAACAACTATCACTCAGAATCATCTCTAACCAGATATATAAAGTCATTAGAGAAAAAGGATTTATCATTAAATCATTCCATGATTCCCCTAGGATCTTGTACTATGAAACTCAATGCTGCTGTTGAGTTATTGCCTATAAGCTGGGCTAAATGGAGTAACATTCATCCTTTTGTTCCCTTGAACCAAGCGCAAGGTTACCAAAAGGTAATTACTCTTCTAGAAAAAAGTTTAAGTAAAATTACTGGATTTAAAGCAACGTCTATTCAACCAAATTCTGGAGCTCAAGGAGAATTTGCAGGTTTAATGGTAATTCGTGCTTTTAATGAATATAAAGGAGAAGGACACAGAGATATTTGTTTAATTCCATCTTCTGCTCATGGAACAAATCCTGCTTCTGCAGTGATGGCTGGATTTAATGTTGTTGTTGTGAAAACGGATAAACACGGTAACATCAATTTTGAAGATCTTTCGCAAAAATTGAAAGAAAATAAAGATAGAATAGCTGCGTTGATGATTACATATCCCTCTACTCATGGCGTTTTTGAACCAAATATTATAGAAGTAACCAATCTAATTCACGATTATGGAGGGCAAGTTTATATGGATGGTGCTAATATGAATGCGCAAGTTGGACTAACTAGTCCCTCAAAAATTGGTGCGGATGTATGTCATTTAAATTTACATAAAACTTTTGCTATACCACATGGAGGAGGAGGGCCTGGAGTTGGCCCAATTTGTGTTGCTCAACATTTAGAACCATTTTTACCTAGTAATCCTATTATCAAAACTGGCGGTAAAAAATCTATAGAGGCAATATCATCTGCTCCTTGGGGATCAGCATTGGCTAGTTTAATTTCATACGGTTACATTAAACTTCTTGGGGAAAAAGGTCTTAGAAAATGTAGTGAAATTGCAATTTTAAACTCAAATTATATCAAAAAAAGATTACAGGGAGCATATGAGATCCTATATTCTGGGATAAATGGAAAAGTTGCTCATGAGTTTATAATTGATTGTAGACCCTTTAAAAAGAATGGAATAGAGGTAATAGATATCGCGAAAAGATTAATGGATTATGGATTTCATGCTCCAACTGTTTCTTTCCCTGTCCCAGGAACGATGATGATTGAACCCACTGAAAGTGAGAATATGGAAGAGATTGATAGGTTTTGTGAAGCTATGATTTCAATAAGAATGGAAATTGATTCTGATAATCCTGCTGATTATGCAATGCTAAAAAATGCACCTCACACTGAAAAAATGATAACTAGTGATAAATGGGATTTCCCATATACGCGTCAAAAAGCTGCTTTTCCACTTGAGTTTGTTAGAGAAAATAAATTTTGGCCTTCGGTTAGGCGGATTGATGAAGCATTTGGAGATCGTAATTTAATTTGCAGTTGTACTTCAATAGATTATTTCGTAAAGACTTGATAATCAATACTTTATTTTTTTTATCTTCTACTTTTTACTTCAAAAAAAAATATCTGAATTTCATTCTCTTTTTGAAAAATTTTATTTGATTAAAAAAAAATGTTCTAGTATTGCAACAAATTATGGGACTTAAAATTACAGGAACCGGATCTTCTATTCCCAAAATCACACAAAAAAATGATTTTTTTTCTAATCATAATTTTTATGATATCGATGGTAAAAAATTTGAAATTGAAAATCAAACAATAATTGAAAAGTTTAAATCAATAACTGGTATTAATGAGAGAAAATATGCTCTGCCAAGTCAAAATACTTCAGACCTAGCCTTTGAAGCTTCTAAAATAGCAATAAGTGATGCTAAAATAGACCCCGAAACAATTGATTATATAATTCTTGCTCACAATTTTGGAGATATCTCATCAAATAGCAATCAACCAGATACACTTCCAAGTCTTGCATCAAGAGTAAAAGCAAAATTAAGAATTCAAAACCCAAACTGTGTAGCTTATGATATTTTATGNGGCTGTCCTGGTTGGGTTGAGGGTATGATCCAAGCAAATGCATTTATCAAAGCCAAAATGGCAAAAAAATGTCTGGTGATAGGAGCTGATACNCTCTCAAGAGTTGTTGATNTNTATGATCGTGATTCAATGATTTATGCTGATGGNGCTGGCGCAGCAATTTTAGAAGCTANTAATGAANCAGGAGGGATATTATCATATAGTTCTGCAACTTATACTTCAAATGATGAAACAGGGTTTCTTTATTATGGAAATTCAAACAATCAAAGCCATGATCAAAATGAAAAATTTATCAAAATGTTTGGGCGAAAAGTATATGAATTTGCTTTAAACCATGTTCCTGAAGCAATGGAAAATTGTTTTGAAAAATCTAAAAAAAATATTGATGAACTTAAAAAAATATTTATTCATCAAGCTAATAATAAAATGGATGAAAGCATTATCAAAAGGTTTTACAGGAAATATAAAAAAGAGATGCCAGAAAATATTCTGCCAATGAATATTGATGAATATGGTAACAGTTCAGTTGCGACTGTTCCAACTCTATTTGATCTTGTTATAAAAAGTAGTTACAAAGGTCATGATTTAAATCAAGGAGATNTCATTATTTTTGCTGCTGTCGGAGCTGGAATGAATATAAATGCTATTACTTACCAAATCTAAAATATATTGATANCTCTTATTATTTAATATTTATTTTACTGGTTTTATTTTTCATAAATTTGATTGAAGATGAAAATACTTTATCACATTGGCGGTTATTTTATTATGCTCCGAATGGTATTTGGNAAGTTTACAAAATGGAATGTATTAAAAAATCTTATTTTAAGAGATATAGACGTTCTAATAATTGGATCTTTAGGAATAGTTTCTTTTATTTCTTTTTTCGTTGGNGGTGTTGTCTCTATCCAAACAGCTCTCAATCTTGAAAACCCTTTATTACCCAAAAATTTAATAGGTTTTACTACNAGACAATCAGTTATTTTAGAATTTGCCCCAACTTTTATATCGGTTATTATGGCAGGTAAAGTAGGGTCCTTTATAACTTCAAGTCTTGGAACAATGAAAGTTACAGAACAAATTGATGCTCTTGAAGTTATGGGCATCAATACCTATAATTACTTAATTTTTCCAAAAATTATAGCTTTACTGTTCTATCCATTTGTAATAACAGTATCTATGTTTCTTGGAATAATTGGCGGATATGTTGCTTCAATTTATGGAGGGTTTTGTACAAGTGCAGATTTTATTGAGGGAATTCAAATTGATTTCACTCCATTTCACGTAGGCTATGCATTCATAAAAACTTTTCTTTTTGCCTTTATATTAGCATCTGTTCCATCATATCACGGTTATTTTTTAAAAGGAGGAGCCTTAGAAGTTGGAAAAGCAAGTACAACCTCATTCGTTTGGACAAGTGTTGTAATAATAATAACTAATTACATAGTAACTCAATTACTTTTAACTTGATGATTAAAATTGAAAATATATCTAAATATTTTAACGGAACAATAGTTCTTGAAGATATTTCTACTCATTTTGAAAGAGGTAAAACAAACTTAATCATAGGGCAAAGTGGGTCTGGAAAAACTGTTTTATTAAAATGTATTCTGGGTCTTTTTAATGCTAGTAAAGGAGAAATTTTTTTTGACAACCAATCCTTAAATGAGATGAAGTCAAAACAAAGAAGCATACTGAGAGAAGAAATAGGTATGGTATTCCAGGGAAGTGCTCTTTTTGATTCAATGACTGTTGAAGAAAATATTATGTTCCCTATGAAAATGCTCACAAAAAAAAGTCTTGATGAAATAAAAATGCGATCAAATGAGGTTATAAAGCGTGTAAATCTAATTAATTCAAATAAAAAATTTCCTTCGGAAATTTCTGGAGGAATGAAAAAAAGAGTAGCTATTGCCAGAGCTATTGTAATGAATCCAAAATATCTTTTCTGTGATGAGCCAAATTCTGGTCTTGATCCAAAAACTGCAATTCTTATTGATAACTTAATTCAAGAAATTACAAAGGAATATAAAATAACAACTGTAATTAATACTCATGACATGAATTCAGTTATGGAAATAGGAGAAAAAATTATTTTCTTAGAAAATGGTAAAAAGGGATGGGAAGGTACAAATAAAGAAGTTTTTAAGACAGAAAATAAAGGTGTAGAAAATTTTGTTTATTCTTCAGAGCTTTTTAAAAAAGTGAGAAAAGTATATTTGAAAACTTAGTTTAATAAATAGAAATTGGTTTTACCTTCGCGCTGGCACTAAATAAATATATTTTTTTTGAATTTATTTCTTGACAAAGATATCGTTTATATTTTTTGCCAGATACTACAAACTTTTTACCATTGTATATTTCAAAGGTGGAACCCTTATCAAGCTCAAAAACATGCTTTTCACCATGATCCTCATCATACTTAGATAGTAAAATTGATAAATCAAAGTCACTGTCTGAACTCGCTTTAGGATTCTTAAAATGATTATATAAAACATTAAGAAGATCATCAGGAAAGATTGTATTAACAAGAAAAGGTTTCATCAAATCTTTATATGTTTTTTTCCAATAATGACCATGTGGTTTTATGTTTAAACCATATTTTTCATATGCTTCTAAATGAGATAATTCATGGATCAAAGTAATTAAAAATCTATATTTATTTAGAGTTTTATTTATGGATATTTGACGAGTTTCATCAGGTAATATTCTAAAATCACCATGCTTAGTGTAACGCTTAGATGAAACCTTGATATTTACATTCCTCTTCTTAAGATAAT
Source organism: Flavobacteriaceae bacterium (assembly GCA_002702405.1). The sequence continues at coordinate 6,014 of NZZH01000073.1, forward strand.
TTGATACTAATGGAATGGATTTTTTTGGTATAGAGGATTTTATAATTTTAATCTGATCAACAAACACTTTTAGAAAAATTAAAATTATGAAATTAACAAGGTTATTGGATTCTCTATATAATTTCTGAGAGTTTGTAAAAATAGTGATCCTGTAACACCATCAACTGATCTATGGTCACAAGCAAGTGTTAACTTCATAACATTTCCTATAACAACTTGACTATTTCTTACAACAGGTTTAGAAATAATTGCCCCAACAGATAATATTGCAGAATTTGGTTGATTTATTATAGATGTAAATTCATAAATATCAAACATTCCAAGATTCGATACAGTAAAAGTGCTTCCTTCAATTTCACTAGGTTTTAATTTCTTTTCTTTTGCTCTNNAAGAGAAGTCTTTTACAGTGGTTCCTATTTGTCTTATATCCATTTCATCAGCAAATTTTATAACAGGAACAATTAGACCATCTTCAACTGCAACTGCAACTCCTAGATGGACATGACTGTATTGTATAATATTTTCATCTTCCCATTGACTGTTAACCTTTGGATGATTTTTTAAAGCTAATGCAGTAGCTTTTAAAATCATATCATTGAAAGAGATTTTTGTGTTTGGAACCGAATTAAATTGATTTCTGAAAGCTATAGCATTGTCCATATCAAACTCTACAGACAAATAATAATGGGGAGCTGTAAATTTTGAAATAGAAAGNCTTTTNGCAATTNCTTTTCTCATTGATGAATTTGGAACTTCATCATATTTTTCAATTCCCATGGGTAAAGATATTTCTGATGTGAATTTTTGAGAAAAATCAATTTCACTTACATCCCGCTTTATTATCCTTCCAGCATCTCCAGTNCCTTTAATATGAGATAAATTTATTCCTTTTTCTGCAGCTATTTTTTTTGCAAGTGGAGAAACAAGAATTCTTCCATTTTGAGATCTTTCTGGTTGAGTTACTTTTTGGATATTAATTTCTGNGGGTCTTTCAAGACTTTTAGAGACTAATTCTGGTTTTGTCGNTTCTTTTTTNTCAGTTATTAGATCAACTGATTTTTTAGATGAACTAATAATTTCATCAATTGTTTTTTGATCTATTTTACTATCTCCAATTATAGCCAAAACATCATCTACTTTAGCAGATTCTCCCTCCTTAATACCGATATAGATTAATGTGCCTGAATAAAATGANTCAAATTCCATGGTAGCTTTATCAGTTTCAATATCAGCTAGTATATCACCTTCCTTAATTTTTTGTCCAACTTTTACATTCCATTTTGCAACAGTTCCCTCTTCCATTGTATCGCTTAAACGAGGCATCGTCACAATTTGAATATCNTCAGGAATAACAGCTTTATCATTATTCTCTGATTTATCATTATTATCTAGTTCTTCAACAATATCTTTTTGAGANTCTAATTCATTTTGCTCAATTTTATCTTTAGAATCTGGATTAATAATTCCAGAAATATCTTCACCTTTTTTACCTATTATTGCNAATAAACTATCTACAGGAGCTGAATCTCCTTCTGAAATTCCAATATGAAGTAATTCTCCTTCTTGAAAGGATTCAAATTCCATAGTNGCCTTATCCGTTTCAATCTCAGCCAAAATATCTCCTTCTTTAACTTGATCACCAATCTTTTTAAACCACTTCGTTACAGTGCCTTCTTCCATTGTATCACTAAGACGAGGCATATTTATTACTTCAGCCATACTTTAATTCAATTTATGTTTTATAAAGGGATAATCTTTTTGNTCGTATACCGAATCATAAAGAACTGATTTTTCTGGGAAAGGAGAGTCCTCTGCAAATTTCTCACATTCATTTATTCTATCTTTAACTTTTTTATCGATAGATTCAATTTCTTTAGTAGTTAAATACTTTTTTTTGATAATAAGATCTTTTACTTTAAAAATCGGGTCTATTTTCTTATACTCTTCAACTTCTTCTTTAGTTCTATATTGTTGTGCATCTGACATTGAGTGTCCCCTATATCTGTATGTTTTAGCTTCTAAAAAAGATGGTCCTCCTCCACTTCTTGCAAGATTTACCGCTTTATAAATAGATTCTGCGGCTTTAACAGGATCCATTCCATCAAATGGTTCGCAAGGAAGGTCATATCCTAAGCCTANTTTCCATATTTCTTCATTAGTAGAGGTTCTCGAAACAGATGTTCCCATTGCATAACCATTATTTTCAACAATAAAAACAACAGGTAATTTCCAAAGCATTGCTAAATTAAGTGTTTCGTGAAGAGACCCTTGTCTAACAGCACCATCACCCATAAAACAAAGAGTTACGGTTTTCCTGTTAAAATACTTGTCACCAAATGCCATTCCTGCTCCTAATGGGATTTGACCTCCTACGATACCATGACCGCCATAAAAGCGATATTCTTTTGAAAATATATGCATGGATCCGCCAAGTCCCAATGAAGTTCCTGTAGCTTTACCAAAAAGCTCAGCCATGACTTTCCTNGGATCTTCTCCCATTCCTATTGGTTGGACATGGTTCCTATAGGCNGTTATCATTCTATCTTTACCAAGCTCCATAGCATGAAGAGAACCTGCCAAAACTGCCTCTTGACCATTATATAAATGAAGAAAACCTCGTATTTTTTGTTTAATATAAAGAGCAGCTAATTTATCTTCAAATTTACGCCAGAAGAGCATGTCTTCATACCATTTTATGTATGTTTTATTAGTTATTTTCTCCATTTAAAGTAAGATAATAATTCAGATTTTATTACTACTCAAAATTACTGATTTCTTCTATTTTCTGAAATTTTAAAATGAAAATATTTATTTATAATCTGCTCTTAATATGTTAGTCTTCTATTAGACTTTGATTTTTGTTTGAATTTATATTGAAAGTTAAGGAAAATCTTAGCGTATTCTCTAAAGGGTTTCTAATTCTTGCTGTTGAAAAAAGATATGAAATATCAATTTTTGTAAAATTTAAACTAAAACCTGTTCCAAAAGTTATATATCTCCTTGAACCTTTCTCTTCACTTTCGTTAAAGTATCCTGTCCTAAATGCAATTGTATTATTAAATAAATATTCTAGTCCAATAGCCCAAGTCACCTCCTTTAATTCTTCACTAAGTCCATCTGGCGCATCATTAAAAGATCTAAAAATACCAGTCAAAAAATTAATGTCAGGTTGTCTATATCCTATAAATTCATTTTCATCATTAAAATAAGCAACAGGAGATGGGACCAGCAATTTTGAAGCTTCAAGATGAATTCCTAATAAATTTTTATCATCAAAAACAATATCAAACCCAGACCCAATTCTAAGGTTAGTTGGAATAAAGTTCATCTGACCACCTTCATCATATTTTAATCGTGGACCAATATTTGAGACATTAAATCCAATTCTCAATCTGGAAGAATTATTATAAAAATCAAATAAATTACTTTTATAAAATCCTGCTATATCAACACCTAAACTATTTGCAGAGGTTGCATCCTCATCCATAGAAATTTTCAGATCAGATCTAATAAACCTTCCTCCAACAGACATTGAAAATTTTTTACTCAATTTTAAAGCGTATGAAATATCTAATGTCAATTCATTAGGTCTCTGCACTCCTTGATCTACTATTGATCCTCCAACAATTTCATTAAACTGAATGTCACCAAGACTAAAATACTTCAAACTTCCTGCCCACGAACTTCTATCACTAATTTGTTTATAATAAGTCAAGTTTCCTAAAAAAATGTCATCAACTAATTGACTTAAATAAGGGGTATAACTAATGCCCAATCCACTATTTGAATCCGTAAAAACATATTTTGCAGGGTTCCACTGTTGAGAAAAAGCGTCAGCAGAAGTGGCAACCCCTAATTCACCCATTCCTGCTGCTCTAGCATCAGGTGTAATTAATAAAAATGGCACACCAGTTGTAATTACTCTATCAGATACTTGTGATAAAACAAAAAATGGACATAAAAAAATTAGTGAATTTTTAATCAAATCTAAGAGAATAGAAGATAATTCGTTTTTTGGATTATACATACCTATCTAGAAACGTTTTTAAGTTAATTTTGTTGTACAAAAACATAAATTATGAG
>NZZH01000074.1 GCA_002702405.1 Flavobacteriaceae bacterium
GAATTAGTAATTTTAAAATTAGATTTTTCAACAAATGCTGATTTCGAAATATCAATTTTATGAAAAATATTTATTATCGGTATTCTAAAAAAATTAGCAAAGTCATAATCTCTCTGATCACCACAAGGAACTCCCATTACAGCACCTGTTCCATAACCNGACAACACATANTCTCCGANCCAAATAGGNATTTTATTNCGAGTAAAAGGNTGTNTTGCNTATGNNCCTNAAAAAACACCACTAATNTTTTTTATATCAGACTGACGTTCCAAATCTGATTTATTAACTACCNGNTTAATATATTTATCNACTTCATNTTTTTGNTCTTTATTAACTATTNTAGAAATTATTTCATTTTCAGGTGCAAGTGTTATAAAAGTTACNCCAAAAATTGTNTCTGGTCTAGTTGTAAANGCNTCAATTTGTTCATTTTTATTGTAAACTTTGAANCTGATNATNGCGCCTTTAGATTTTCCTATCCAATTTTTCTGCATGTCTTTTAATGGTTCAGGCCAATCAATTTTATCTAATCCCTGCAAAAGTCGATCAGAATATGCACTAATTCTCATACTCCACTGTTTCATTTTCTTTTTTAATACTGGATATCCTCCCCTTTCAGAAACACCATTTATAACCTCATCATTCGCAAGTACTGTTCCTAATTCTGGNCACCAATTAACCTCTGATTCAGCTAAATAGGTCAATCGATATTTCATGAGAATTTTTTCTTTTTCTATCCAATTCATTTTGTTCCACTCATCTGCACTAAAATCTGAAATATCTGAGTCAGAAAATGCTTCTGATTTTAGATTTCCAAACTTTGAAAATTTAGAGATTAACTCTGAAATAGGTAATGCCTTNTTAGATCCTTTTGAAAAATATGAATTAAATAATTCTAAAAAAATCCATTGAGTCCAACGATAATAAACTGGATCTGAAGTTTTAATTTCTCTATCCCAATCAAAAGAAAAGCCCATTCTATCNAGTTGTTTTCTATATCTTTTAATNTTTTTCTCTGTTGTTATCTCAGGATGTTGACCAGTTTCTATTGCGTATTGTTCTGCTGGCAATCCAAAAGAATCATAACCCTGNGGGTGAAGCACATTAAATCCTTTATGCCTCATATATCTTGAAATTATATCACTAGCAATATAACCTAATGGATGACCTACATGAAGTCCTGACCCAGACGGATAAGGAAACATGTCTAGAATGTAATATTTAGGTTTTTTACTAGAATTTTTGGCTTCAAATGTTTTATTCTTAGACCAAAAATTTTGCCATTTTTTTTCAATCTTTCTGAAATCGTATTTCACATCAATTGATTTAGTGTAAAAGTAAGCTTATTGAATGAAAGGAAAAAAGTTTATTATTGTCATAGTAATTTTTTATGTTGGGTTTTATATTTTTACTTATTCAAAATTCATTTTTTAATGGAAAATATTGAAGAAAAACATACTAGAAGAAAACTTGCTTCATCATACATATCCGTAATTGTTAGCATGACTATTGTACTTTTTTTAATTGGATTTCTGGGCATATTTATTTTAAACTCAAAAAAAGTTTCAGATCATTTTAAAGAACAGATTGTATTGTCAATTTTCATAAAAGACTCTGCTAAAAATGTCCAAATAAAGCAACTTCAAAAAACATTAGTCCTAAAAGAATCAACTAAAAAAGTTGTTTATGTTTCAAAAGAAGAGGCCTCTAGACAATATGCAAATGAAATTGGAGAAGATTTTTTAGAATTTTTAGGTTATAATCCTTTACTTAATTCTATTGATGTTTTTTTAAATGCACAATATGTTAAATCGGGTGAAATAAATAATTTAATCCAAACTCTAGATAAATATGATTATATAGATGAAATTATTTATGATGAACCATTAGTTGAACTTTTAGAAAAAAACATAGAGAAAATATCCTTATGGATNATCGGATTGAGTGGGNTTTTTATTTTAGTTGCTATTTTANTAATAAATAGCTCAATCAGACTTTCAATATTTTCGAAAAGATTAGTTATAAAAACTATGCAGCTAGTTGGAGCTAATAAAGGCTTTATCCGAAAGCCTTTTGTAAAAAATCATCTTATAATGGCCATTATTAGTTCTATTTTAGCTTTATCAGGATTATTACTTTTAATTTTTACAATTAATAAAAATATTCCTGAGTTAAACCTTCTNTCTAATGAATTGGAGGTGGTTTTAATTTTTACTTTTGTATTTATAATTGGAATTGNAATAACATTTTTTAGTGCTTTTTTTGCTACTCAGAGATATTTAAAAAATAAAATAATTTATTAATAAATTGTACTTAAAGTAAAATGAAAAAAAAATTATTGTTTANCAAAAAAAATTATTTAATACTTTTTGTGTCAATACTTTTTATATCAANTGGCTTTTTTTTAATGTCAGGTGGCGAAAGTAAAGATCCAATGATTTTCAATGAAGAAATATTTAATTTCCAAAGAATCCGATTNGCTCCTACAATTGTATTATTTGGNTTTGCTATAGCGATTTACTCAATTTTTGTTAAGTCAAANTCAAAATAAATGAATGTTTTTGAAGCATTTTTCCTTGGNTTAATTCAAGGTNTAACAGAATTTCTTCCNGTTTCATCNAGCGGNCANNTAGAAATTTTTAAANNNNTTTTTGGTGATNTNTNTACACCCCAAGAAAGTTTTTTANTNACTCTTTNTCTTCATTTTGCTACNGCNNTAAGTACTATTATAGTATTTAGAAAAGATATTATTATNATATTTAAAGAATTATTTCAGTTTAAAAAAAATAAAAGTTTTTACTTTTCTATATACATTGTAATATCAATGCTCCCGGCTGCTTTCATAGGTCTTTTCTATGAAGATTTCATTAATGATTTATTTAATGGTAATCTAATTTTGGTTGGAAGCATGCTTGTTTTAACCTCTTTTTTGTTATTCCAAACGGATCGTAAAAAAATAAATGAAAAAAAAATTTCATANATATCAGCATTATTAATTGGCTTAGTTCAAGCAATTGCAATCTTACCAGGATTATCAAGAAGTGGAACAACAATTGCAGTAGCTATAATTATAGGAGTTAATAGAGAAAAAGCAAGTCGTTTCTCTTTTTTGATGGTCATTCCCCTAATTATTGGAGGAATGATTAAAAATTTATTAAGCTTTCCACAAAATTTTGAAATTAAAGCTGATGTACTTTTTATTGGGTTTTTNAGTGCATTAATNACAGGTGTTTTTGCTTGTAAATTAATGATTGCCCTAGTCAATAAAAGTAAACTTAAATATTTTGGTTTATACTGTCTAATAGTTGGTCTTATTAGTATTTACTATGTCATTTAANAATGATTTTTCAAAAGAGTCTATTAAAGAAGGTGAAGTTTTTATAATTGATAAACCTTTAAANTTTACTTCTTTTCAAGTTGTCAAAAAACTCAGAAATATTTTAAAGAATAAATTTAAGTTTGATAAACTAAAGGTTGGACATGCAGGAACTTTAGATCCTTTAGCAAGTGGCTTATTAATTATTTGTACTGGTAAAATGACAAAACAAATATCTGATTTCCAAAATCTAGATAAAGAATATATTGGAACTATGTTAATTGGCTCGACAACCCCGTCTTATGATTTAGAAACAAAAATTGATAGAACTTTTTCAACAAATCATATTACTCAAGATTTGTTGTANAAAATAAAAAATAATTTCATAGGAACAATTGATCAGTTCCCTCCAATTTTCTCAGCAGTAAAAAAAAACGGTAAAAGATTATATGAATATGCAAGAGAGGGTAAAAAAATTGATATTAAATCGAAAAAAATAACNATTAATAAATTTGATTTAAAAAGTATTTGTATGCCTAAAATTGACTTTGAAGTAAATTGCTCAAAAGGGACATATATTAGATCTTTAATCAATGATTTTGGAAAAGAATTAAATTCCGGAGCACATCTTATCTCACTTAGAAGAACAAAGATAGGTTCATTCTCCATTAATCGCTCAATTACGCTTGATGAGTTTATTGAAAAATTCAGTGTCTGAAAATTTCTTTTTTAATATTTTTGCATAAAATATTATGAGTCTAATAAAACCAAAAATAAATAACTTCATGTCTGAAAGAAAAGGTCTAAATAATTCTATTCCTGACAGTGTTGATTTGGTCAATGAAATAATGTTGTTAAAAAAGAAAAAAAAAGCTGTTATACTGGCTCACTATTATCAAAACTCTGAAATACAAGAGCTGTCTGATTATTTAGGAGATAGTCTTTATCTTGCTCAATGTGCTAAAAAAGTAACCTCAGATATTATTGTTCTTGCAGGAGTTCACTTCATGGGTGAAACAGCAAAAATTATTAATCCTAAAAAAAAAGTTTTAGTACCTGATTTAAAGGCAGGTTGCTCTTTATCTGATTCCTGTCCTCCTGATGAATTTAAAAAATACATCGGAAATTATCCAGACCATAATGTTGTAACTTATATAAATTGCTCTGCTGAAATAAAATCCTTAAGTACAATTGTGTGTACTTCAAGTAATGCAAAAAAAGTTATCAATTCAATTCCTGAAAATGAAAAAATAATATTTGCTCCTGACAAGAATCTTGGTAAATATTTAATTAAAGAAACTGGGAGAGATATGAAACTTTGGAATGGATCTTGTATAGTCCATGAAGCCTTTTCTCTAGAAAAAATAATAGATCTAATTAAAAAATATCCTCAAGCAAAATTCATAGCTCACCCAGAGAGCGAGTCTCCAGTTCTAGAAATTGCAAATTTTATTGGCAGCACATCAGAATTATTAAATTTTATTCAAAGAGATTTATCTGATACCTATATAGTTGCAACAGAAAATGGAATTTTACATGAGATGAAAAAGAAACGCCCTAATAAAAAATTCATTCCGGCACCTATAGATGATGATACATGTGCTTGCAGTGAATGCTCCTTTATGAAAATGAATACACTTGAAAAGCTTTATTTATGTCTTTTAAATGAAACACCAGAAATAATTTTACCAAATAAAATTATTGACAAGTCAATTATTCCAATTGAAAAAATGTTAGCGTTAGGGTAATTAAACTTAAAAAAGTTCATAAAATGATTAAAAAAGATAAATTTTATGAGACCTACAAACTTGAAATAGATCTTTTTATTAAAAGATCACTTGAAGAAGATATTGGAAGTGGTGATTACACTACTCAATCATGTATCCCAAGAGTTGTAAAAAAAAAGATGAGCTTAAAAATAAATCAGCCATGCGTTCTAGCAGGTGTTGAATTAGCTGAAAAAATCTTTTCTTTTTATGATTCTAAAATAAATGTAGATATTTTTATACCTGATGGCACTGAGGTAAAATCAGGAGAAATTGGATTTATTGTTAGCGGAAAAGCATCTTCACTTTTAGTTGTTGAGCGCCTAGTATTAAATTGTATGCAAAGAATGAGTGGAATTGCTTCGATGACAAATTTTTTGAATAAGAAAATTTCTCATACAAAATGCACAGTTTTAGATACCAGAAAAACCACTCCTGGTTTTCGTTATCCTGAAAAATGGGCTGTTTTGATAGGAGGTGGACAAAATCATAGAATGGGACTTTTTGATACAATTATNATAAAAGATAATCATGTAGACTTTTCTGGAAATATTACATCTGCATTACAAAAAACTAAAGATTACCTTAAAAAATATAATAACTCAATTCCAGTANTTGTTGAAGTAAGAAATNATGATGAAATNAAACAAGCAATTAAATTNCCNTGGATNGATCGTNTTTTNCTTGANAATATGNCAANAAATGAAATNATTANAAGNNTNNGATTAATTAATGGNAAATTTAAAACNGANGCATCAGGAAACATAANTTTAAATAATNTANTTGAAATTGCAGAAACNGGAGTAGATTATNTGTCAATTGGNGCAATTACACACTCTGCAAAAAATATAGATTTNAGCTTAAAGGCAACATAAANANTCTATATTNCCTATATTTGCAATAATTCCTCTGTTAATGAAATACAAAAGNATNTTATTAAAATTAAGTGGTGAAGCTTTTATNGGNGATAAAGAGNTATGGNATAGATCCNGAAAGACTCNAAAAATATTGTNNAGAAATNAAANAAATTCATGCNCTTGGNGTAGANCTTGCAGTNGTAATNGGAGGAGGAAATATTTTNCGAGGTNTATCTGGAGCAAGTGANGGAATGGATCGAGTNCANGCAGATTANATGGGTATGTTAGCAACTGTAATTAATGGNCTNGCNTTACAAAATTCTNTAGAAAATATTGATGTNCCAACAAGATTACAAACAGCTATAAAAATCGAAGCTATTGCNGAACCNTTTATTAAACGTCGTGCNACTAGACATCTTGAAAAAGGNAGAGTTGTTATTTTTGGATCTGGNACAGGAAATCCATTTTTNACTACNGATTCAGCTGCAGTTNTAAGAGCAATTGAAATAAATGCAGATGTCATANTNAAAGGTACTCGAGTTGATGGNATTTATGATGAAGATCCAGAAAAAAATAANAGNGCAATAAAATTTGACTCACTNTCATTTGATGAAGTTCTTAAAAAAGGATTAAAGATTATGGATACTACTGCNTTTACNNTAAGTCAAGAAAANAAATTACCNATAATNGTTTTTGATATAAATACANAAGGNAATCTTCTNAAGNTAATTAAAGGAGAAAAAATTGGNACTAGAGTTTTTATGTAAATAATTTAAAAATATGGATCAAGAAATTCAAAANNCNTTAGATTCAACAAAAGAAAAAATGAATANTTCTNTTCTTTTTTTAGAGAAAGANTTATTAAANATNNGAGCAGGTAAAGCNAATCCTGTGATGTTAAANTCTNTNTCNATNGATTATTATGGAAATCCAACNCCNTTAAANCAANTTTCAAGNATAAATACNCCNGATGCNAGATCAATCTCTNTNCAACCATGGGAAAAATCNCTTCTNNCAGATATAGAAAAAGCNATTATAGATGCTAATCTTGGTTTTAATCCAATGAATAATGGAGAATCAATTNTAATTAATATACCTCCNNTAACTGAAGAAAGAAGAAGNGAATTGGTNAAACTTGCNAAANTAGANGNAGAAAATGCTAAAATTAACATNCGAAACGCAAGAAAGGATGNNAANCATTCTATTAAAAAAATGATGNNNCCAGAAGACTTACAAAAAAATGCTGAAATTGATATTCAAGANTTAACNGATAAATTNATAAGTAGNGTTGATTCNATTTTTANTNCAAAAGAAAANGAAATACTNACCCTNTAGAATTNAAGATTTNAGTTTAAATATGTCCTAAAGGATTGATNAAAATGAATTTTTGGAGTAATGTAGCAAANTTAATTCTTAAAAATAGAATAATAATATTGNTCTNAATTCTTGGCCTAACTTTTTTTTGGTCAAATCAGTGGAAAAACATTCAATTTACNTATACTGANGCAAAACTTCTTCCNGATGATCANCCTGAGAGTNTGATTTATGATGATTTNAAAAACAAATTTGGTGAAGAAGGAAATCTTATCGTAATNGCNGTAAAAGACAGTTTATTATTTTCANAAAAAAANTTTAANGANTGGAATAAATTAAGTCAAAAAATNAATGAATATCCTGAAGTAAATTTTGTTCTCTCTTTTGACAATATNAAGGATTTAGTAAAAGACAANGATAANAAAAGATTTGTTCTCAAAGAAATTTTTGNAAANANCAAATTTGANNCTGAAAGTATTCAAAANTTTAAAGAAAAAATTTTNTATGATNTNCCTTTCTATAACAAATTANTNNTAGGNAATGAAAANAGAACCGTAAGAACNATTATCTACTTAAATACTGAAATAGTNAATACTGAANTCCGAAAAGATTTTATTCTNAACNATTTTATNCCACTANTTNATCAATTTGAAAAAAGTACTNCCTTAGATATTAAAGTTTCAGGAATGCCCTANATAAGAACTTTAAANGCNCAAAATATTAAAGATGAAATAGGCCTTTTTGTTTTNACAGCTCTNNTTGTTACNGCATTAATTTTCTTTCTTTTTTTTAGATCCTANAGAGCTACATTTATNTCAATGTTNGTTGTNNTTATTGGAGTNGGATGGGCATTTGGNGTNTTAGGNTGGNTNGGTTATGAAATNACAATTTTGACTGCTTTAATCCCTCCNNTAATAATTGTTATTGGTATNCCNAANTGTATTTTTTTNATAAATAAATATCAACANGAATTTGCTAAGAATAGNAANAAATTAAAATCNCTTGAAAGNGTNATAATAAAAATTGGAAATGCAACTCTAATGACAAATNTAACNACTGCNTCTGGNTTTGCAACNTTTATTCTAACTAATAGTCAAGTACTAAAAGAATTTGGAATTGTAGCATCNTTAAATATAATGGCNNTTTTCTTATTATCATTATTAATAATTCCTATNGCTTATAGTTTCTCNGGNATTCCCAATAAAAAACACTTAAAACATTTAGAAAATGTTTCNATAAAAAAAATAGTNAAATGGCTNGAANATAGGGTTCGTAAAGAAAGACTNAAGACTTATATNATTTCACTTATTAGNNTAATTCTTGGNATAATTGGAATTTATCAAATTGAAATTTCAGGAAGNATAATTGAAGANATGCCAAAAAAATCAAANTTTTTTNAAGACATAAAATTTTTTGANAATGAATTTAANGGAATTGTTCCTCTTGAAATTAACATTGANACTAAAAGAAGAAAAGGNGTAAATAATTTGGCAACAATTAAAAGAATGAATAAGCTGAGTGACTATATTTCAAGTATNCCTGAACTTTCTTCCCCAATTTCAATAATTAATCTATTAAAATATATTAAACAAGCTTATTATAATGGCAATCCAAAATATTATAAAATACCCACTTCTCAAGAAAATAGTTTTCTTTCACCATATTTAAAAAATATGCCAGAAACGAAAAATCTCATAACNAACTATATTGATAGCACTGGACAGAATGCAAGNATGACAACTTTTCTTATGGATGTTNAAACTAATAGAATAGAAATGATTGAAGAAGATCTAAAAAAAGAAATTAATGAAATTTTTNGTGCCGATAAGTACAATGTAATACTTACCGGAAAAGCTCTATTATATTTAAAAGGAACTCATTATCTNATAAAAAACCTTTTTATCTCTCTTTCACTNGCAATACTTCTTATAGCTATGTTTATGGCNTATCTNTTTAGATCATATAAAGTGATAATTATATCACTTATTCCTAATTTACTTCCTCTCATNGTTACTGCTGGAGTAATGGGNTTTACNGGAATACCATTAAAACCATCNACAATCCTTGTTTTTAGTGTAGCTTTTGGNATATCCGTTGATAATACAATACATTTTTTAGCAAAATATAGACAGGAGTTAATTGANAANAATTGGAAAATTAATTCNGCNGTTTATTCNTCAATAAGAGAAGCAGGTGTTAGTATGTTATANACTTCAATAGTGCTNTTCTTTGGTTTTGCAATATTTATGATCTCAAGTTTNGGAGGAACAGTTGCNCTTGGNGGNCTTGTTTCNGTCACACTTCTTTTTGCAATGTTAGCTAATCTAATTTTATTGCCATCTCTTTTAATTTCATTAGAAGATACAGTTAGTAATGAAAAAGTTATAAAAGAACCGAAAATAAATATTATAGAAAGAGATAAAAAATAGAAAGTTTAACAAATTAAAATAAACCTATCTTTGCAACGAAAATATAAAAATGTCATTAATAAGATTAATAGAAATTTTTAATAACCCTAATAATTTTAAACATCTTAGTATAAATGGATGGGTTAGAACTTTTAGAGCTAATAAATTTATTGCCTTAAATGATGGTTCAACTGTTCATAATCTTCAATGTATAATAGACTTTGAAAAAACAGATGAAAAAATTCTTAAAAAAATTGTATCTGGAGCTGCCCTAAATGTGGAAGGTGAATTAGTGAAAAGTTTGGGCAAAGGTCAAGATTTTGAACTTTTAGTTGATAAAATAAAAATTATTGGTGAATCAGATCCAGAATTATATCCAATACAACCAAAAAAACACAGCTTTGAATTTTTAAGAGAAAAAGCTCATTTACGAATTAGAACTTCCACAATAAGTAGCGTTATGCGAATACGCTCAACACTTGCCTTTGCAATTCATGATTTTTTTCAGAAAGAAGGTTTCTTTTATGTTAATACTCCTATAATAACTGGAAGTGATGCAGAGGGTGCAGGAGAAATGTTTAGGGTAACCACTTTAGATGCAAAAAACCCTCCATTTGATAAGAAAAAAAATGTAGAGTTTAAAAAAGATTTTTTTGGAAAGGAAACAAGTTTGACAGTTTCTGGTCAGCTTGAGGCAGAAGCTTATGCATTAGGGTTAGGTAACGTCTACACTTTTGGACCTACATTTAGAGCAGAAAATTCTAACACTTCTAGACACTTATCTGAATTCTGGATGATAGAACCTGAAATGGCTTTTTATGACTTGAAAGATAATATGAATTTTGCCGAAAAATTTCTAAAATATATTCTAAAATATTCCTTAAATAATTGTCCCGATGATTTTATTTTTTTAAATAATAGGTATAGCAATGAAGAAAATAAAAAGCCTAAAATTGAAAGAAGTGAAATGGGGTTAATTGAAAAAATAAATTTTGTAATAGATCAAAAATTTAAAAGAATAACATATACCGAGGCAATAGACATATTAAGAAATTCTAAACCAAATAAGAAAAAGAAGTTTGGATACATAATTGAAGAATGGGGTTCAGATTTACAAAGTGAACATGAACGATTTCTAGTAGAGAAATATTTTAAAAGCCCTGTTATAATATATGATTATCCATCGAAAATAAAGGCTTTTTATATGAGAGCAAATAATGATGGTAAGACTGTTGGTGCCATGGATATTCTATTCCCTGGAATAGGAGAAATTGTTGGTGGGTCTCAACGTGAAGAACGCTTAGATGTTTTAGAAAAAAGAATTTCAAAATTTGGTGTGGATAAAAAAGAATTATGGTGGTATCTTGAGCTTAGGAAATTTGGAAGCACACCTCACAGTGGCTTTGGACTAGGTTTTGAAAGATTAGTTCAATTTGCCACTGGGATGAATAATATTAGAGAAGTTATTCCTTTTCCCAGAACACCACACAATGCTTCTTTTTGAATTACAGTATTCCAAACCTTTTTTATAACTTTAATTAACAAAAATATAAGGCGTGTTAAAACAAAAGCTTCAATTAAAACTTTCTCAGAAACTATCTCCACAACAGATTCAGTTGATGAAGCTTGTTCAACTATCAGCATTAGAATTAGAACAAAAAATCCAGTCTGAAATCGGAGAAAATCCTGCTCTTGAGACAGGTAAAGAAATTGAGGAAAATAATAATGAGCTAGATGAATTTTCAGATCGTGATCAGGAAGATAATGAAGTTTCTAATGAAGATTTTGATATTGATCCTTATTTAAGTGATGATGAAACTCCAAATTACAAACTAGAAAACTCAAGCTATGGCAATTTGAAGAATGAATCTGGAAATCCTTTTTCCAGTCAAATAAGCTTTCACGAATATTTGAAAAATCAATTGCAGAATCTGATCCTTGATGAAAATGAAAAACCGGTTGCTGATTTTATAATTGGAAGCATTGATAATAGTGGATATATAAGACGATCAGATGATGATATAATAGATGACTTGGCTTTTACCCAAAATATTATAATTGATAAATCAGAATTTAAAAAAGTAATCAACAAAATCCAGTTGCTAGATCCTCCAGGTGTTGCAGCAAGAAATTTAAAAGAATGTTTGTTGCTTCAGCTAAAAAGAAAAAGAAAAAATAAATATTCTACTCTAGCTAAAAATATGATTGAAACTTCTTTTGATGAGTTCTCTAGAAAACATTATAAAAAATTACAGGATCGCTTTAGCATTAATGAAAATGATCTTAAATTAGTTTTAAATGAGATTAGTAAATTAAATCCAAAACCAGGAGGTGCTTTATCTGGAAGTGCACAAAACACTCATATTATTCCAGATTTTATTCTTAAAATAGAAGATGGAGATCTCAAGGTAAGTTTAAATAAAAGAAATTCACCTGAATTAAGAATATCAAATAATTATAAGGAAATGCTTTCAGGTTATGTGATAGATCCAAATAAGACCAAATCTCAGAAAGAAGCAATCTTATTTATTAAACAAAAACTTGATGCAGCAAAATGGTTCATAGATGCTGTAGAGCAAAGATATCAAACTCTATATTTGACAATAAATGCTATTGTTGAATATCAAAGAGAATATTTTTTATCTGGCGATGATCATAAATTAAAACCAATGGTTCTAAAAGACATAGCCAAAAAGATAAAAATGGATATTTCAACAATTTCAAGGGTTGCAAATAGTAAATATATGGATACACCCTATGGAGTTAAACTTCTCAAGGATTTCTTCTCAGAGGGAATGAAAAACATTGAAGGAGAAGACGTTTCTACTATTGAAATTAAAAAAACTCTTGAATCAATAATTTCTAATGAAGATAAAAGCAAACCCTCAACTGATAAATTATTATCAGACCTATTAAGAGAAAAAGGCTACAATGTAGCGAGAAGAACAATTGCAAAGTACCGCGAACAACTTGGTTTCCCAGTTGCTAGATTGAGGAAGAAGATATAGGTAAATAGTTTTTATTCGATGTTTTTTGAATAATCACCAATTCTTGTAGTATAATTGATTTTCAAAGCGTTAACCTTTCTAAGCTCCTGTTTAATATCAGTTATCAAACCCATCTTAGTATCACCATCAACTTTTAATGCAGTTGTTAAAACATTTTGTAATTCTTGTCTTTTAGAAGCTCTCTCAGCAAGAACAAAAGCTCCTATTTCTCCTACAGTAGAAAACTTGTCATTTAACTGTATTCTAGCTTGTGTCCCATATTTGTCAGAGTATCTGCTAGAGGGCTTCCCAGCATATATATACATTACTCGGTCTTTTTTATCTAGTTTTTGTATCTGATCAGCTGCTGGTAGAATGTTTTTTACCATTAAAGTACTATCCCTCATAACGGTAGCGACCATGAAAAAAAAGAGTAACATAAAAACAATATCAGGTAAAGAAGCAGTTGAAATTGCAGGTAAATCTCCGGTTTTTTTCTTTTTAAATTTTGACATATATAAAATTACTTTTTACTAGGCTCAGCCTCAGACAACTTTTGAGGGAACATGTCTTTAACAACCCTTAATTTAGGCTTTAGTCTTTCTTTTTCTTCTGGATTAGTTCTTGGATCAGAAGACCTTCTATTGGCTTCAGTAAAATCCATACCGTCTAAAGGATTTAATCTAAGATATTCTCTGTTTCTNAATTCATTGTATGCAGCAACCANTTCATTTTGNACAGATATATANNCCTTATANGAGGTTTCTCTATCATTTTNTAGTGAAATAATTGCTTTTTGAGGATTNTCAGAGGATCTAGGATCNGCNTNNCCNTGNCAATAATNACANGCATCNTCNCCNTTTCCTCCNCCATTATCNAAAAACTTTACAGCTAATGANCTTAAATTTTNAATNTNNGANAGCTCCTCCTCAACNAANANCTGGTTATACTTATTAACNACTACTGTAAATATATTNTTTTGTTTGNTTATGGGNGGATCTTCTAACTCTTCCATTGGNGGTAANTTCCTNTTAATACCACTNTCNGTTTCTATTGTTGTTGTAACCAAAAAGAAAATCAATAACAAAAANGCAATATCTGCCATTGATCCTGCATTTACTTCAGGTGATGATCTTCTCATTTAACAATTATTTTTTTAGCATTTTTCTCAATCCAGAGAGAAACATTAATACAATTGCAATAATAAATAAAATATAGAACACAAGTATTCCTGTGCCTACCCATCTGGAACCATTTTCTGATAAAACTTTACCATCCTTCATTGGTGTCTCAACACCCGTAGATGCCATATATGAAATAAAAATNATAAGAAGGAAAAANCCNATNGANATAGANGCTTTTTTAAGTTTTTCTTTATTTGAAAACAANCCTCTTAAAGAAAAAATNAGCGTTACAGAAATTGTNAGGATAAGNACAATTCTGGCAAGCTCAATAATTGGAGTTACCAAACTATAACTACCCTGGGTTGCATCTATTTCTATTTGCTCNTCTCCAGTCCCCATGATTCTTAAAAGAAATATAACACCAATAATACCAAGTATGGCACTAATGATATTAACTATGTTTTGAAGTTTCATTTTCAATTAAAAATTAATTATTTTTTATATGCTACAAGTATATCAATTAAATTAATTGAAGCATCTTCCATATCATTTACAATACTATCGATTTTTGCAACAATATAATTATAAAATACTTGGAGGATTATTGCTACAATCAATCCAAAGACTGTTGTTAGAAGCGCCACTTTAATTCCTCCTGCTACAAGTGATGGTTGCATATCACCAGCTGCTTCAATTTTATCAAAGGCAGTAATCATACCTATAACTGTACCCATAAAGCCAAGCATTGGAGCTAGAGCTATAAACAAAGATATCCAAGATACGTTTTTTTCAAGTTGTCCCATCTGAACACCTCCATAAGCAACTACTGCTTTCTCAGCGCTTTCGACACCTTCATTTATTCGATCAAGACCTTGATAAAAAATTGACGCTACAGGTCCTTTGGTATTTCTGCAAACTTCTTTAGCTGCGTCAACACCACCGGATTTAATAGCTTCTTCAACGCTTGAGGTTAGTTTCTGTGTATTTGTAGTCGCTAGATTTAAATAAATTATTCTTTCTATAGCAATAGCTAGACCTAGAATTAAACATATTAAAACTATACCCATAAAACTTGGGCCTCCTTCAATAAATCTAGTTTTTAATTCCTGAGTAAATGAGGCCTCACTGGCAACATCATCCTGAATTAAAACCGTTGACTCTTCAGTTTCAACTATAACTTCTGTGGAAGCGGCATAGGCAATCTGACTGGAAATAAAGAAACCAGTCAAGAAAAGCATGTATAATAATTTTTTCATTTTAATTACTTTATGTTCAAAAATTTAATTGTCTAAGATAAAAAAAAATATATACGAACTGTATTTTTTATCATGAGATTAATTGATTTCTAATTTATTCCTTTTATCGAATTACTTTCTCAGGGAATACAACCGGACCCTCAATCCCGTTTTCTCCGAGAGTGGATACGCCAAAAAAATAATTATCGACAACTATTCCCTCTAATTTAAATTCATTAACATTACCAACGAATCGACTGTTATCCCATGTAGGAGATGTGGTCTCTCGCCAATAAATTTTATATCCTGCAATACTCTCATCGTCAATTTTATTCCACTTAAATTTAACTGACGGCTCTACGACACCTCCAATGGAAAGCTCTTTTATTGATGGTGGCGCCCATGCCAATGAGGCAAGATTAATTGCATTGACTGCGGTTAATTTTTTTGCATAAGAAAAGTTTACTGCTTCGATCACATCGCCATAAGCAATTCCTTCTTCAATACGTATATCTTGATGTTGTTGATTATAGTTTTCATGAGCTTCCATTATTCTGACACCTGCAAATCCGACATCATTAAACGGTCTGTGGTGTCCACCTCTTCCAAAACGATCTAATCTATAAATCATTTTTGGATTCATTTCAGGCATATAGGTTTTTACTGTTTTAGATATATATCTGGCTAATTGTCTTGAAATTCCATCTACTTCTCCTCCATAAAAACGACGATTTTTTCTATTATTCTCTGATTCATTTGCTGGTACAGGTTCAGAAAAAATCCTAAATGTTCTATTGTCAATAACTCCGTCAACCCCACTGATATTTCCAATCATGTCATTATTTAAAACACCAATTATTTCCCATTCTTTTTCTATGGCATGTCTTGCAAGACCTACTCCTCCAAAAAGGCCTTGTTCCTCCCCTGATAAACCTGCGTAAATGATACTGTTTTCAAAACGATATTTTGAAAGAATTCTTGCTNCTTCTATTGTCCCTGCCATTCCACTTGCATTATCGTTTGCACCAGGAGAATCATCTATATAATTCAATGGATCAGAGATTCTAGAGTCTATATCTCCACTCATAATTACGAAGCGATTTGGATATTTATAACCTTTTTGAATAGCAATAACATTATTAATCCAAACTGGTTTTATAATACGTCTTCCGTCTGGTTGATGGAAATTTTTTTGATAAGAAACTTCAATACATCCTTCACAGGTTTTTGCTATTTTTTGAAATTCAGTGAAAATCCATCTCCTTGCCGCACCAATTCCTCTTTTTTCTGAAATAGTGTCACTGAGAGTATGCCTTGTTCCAAAATTAGCTAGTTTAGTAATGTCGTTTTTTATTCTCTCTTCAGAGACAGCCTCAATTATTTGATAAAAATTTTCTGCTTTTTGTGCTATTACATTAAAGTTTATATATGAAAATAGAAAAAATGCAAGAATCAAATTGGTTAATTTAAACATAACAATTATTGTTTTATAGTTTAGATAAATTTAATGAAATAGTTTTTAAATTTGCACTATATGAAAAAGCTAATTCTCCTTTCTTTTATAACTATAATATCANNTTTTAATCTTTTTTCACAGTATAAAGTTGAAAGAAATATTGGGGATTTCAATAGATTAAAAGTATATGATTTACTCAATATTGAGCTAATAAAATCATCTACTAATAAAGTAGAAATAAATGGAGAATTTCCCTCACAAGCAGTGGTAAAAAATAAAAACGGAGAACTAAAAATAAGAATGGGTTTGGAAAAAAGATTTAGGGGATCAAAAACTACCGTGAAACTTTACTACAAAAAAATAGATAAAATAAATACCCATGAAGGAGTTATTATTACCTCAAAGGATACTATCCGCCAAGAAAAACTTATAATCAAAGCAGATAGTGGATCAATCCAAGATTATATTATAGATATAAAAGACATTTCGACCAAAATTAATACAGGAGCAATTATTTATCTTACCGGAAAAGCGGTTAATCATACAGCAAAAACTACAACAGGAGGTGAGTTGAACGCTGAAACCCTCAAAACTGAAAAAACAAAAATTCATATTAATACTGGTTCCATAGCTGATATTTCGGCAAGAGATTTATTAGAAATAAATATAAGAACAGGAGGTATTGTGAATATATACTCTAAAACAAAAAGGATAAAAGAGAATATTCAAACAGGTGGAAAGGTAATTTATGTTGATAAAGACTAAAAATTTTATAATTCTATTGTGATAGAAAATTTGTCTTACAACTCAAAAAAAATCAAGGATCTTTTAATTGATATGGTTGGGAAACCACTTTCTTTATATGAAAGGTTTAAAATGGGTGGGAATGGTTCAGATAAATTAATTATTACGGATGCATCAAATGATATTGTAGAACTATTAAAGTTAGATAACAATATAAATCAATGCAATATTGAAATAAGATCTAATGGTATTATTATCAGGTTTAGAGCTTTACTAGAAACATATGGATTAATTATTCCTTTTTATAAATTGGTAATTTATAAAGGTGAAAAAAAAATTTACTCCATATACATAGATAATCAGTATATTAAATTTTTAGCTGATAAAAAAAGTATTCACTCTTTTATTAAAAAAATCAATAGCTTAAAGGCAGACTATTTGAATAAAACCAGATTTCAATAAAACCCAATCCAAAAAAACTTATAATTTTCTCATCCAAATATTTCTATAACTTACTAGGTCTCCATGATCTTGAAGTAGCAAATAGCGCTTTTTGGATTGATTTGAATTGCTGTAACCAGGCATATCATCTCTTCTGTTTTTTGGTAAACCAATATATTCGGTAGTCCCTAAAATTTCAACATTATTTTGGACCAAAACTCCATTTAGAAAAACTGTAAAAGTTCCTGGTTTAATTTGATCACCTTTTGAGTCATGCTTTGGCTCAATAAAAATGATGTCATAAGTCTGCCAAACCCCTGGGGCTCTAGCAGCATTAACTAATGGAATATACTGTTTATAGATTGATGAAGCTTGACCATTTGAATAGGTTCTATTTTCATAACTATCCAAAACTTGAACCTCGTATCTTCTCTGAAATATAATTCCACTATTACCTCTCCCCTGACCTTCTCCTTTNATTACACNAGGTGTTTTCCATTCAAGATGTAATTGGATNGANCCGTGTTCTTCAATAGTATGTATACTCCCAGTTCTAGGTTTGACAGTCATAGATTTATCACTATTAAGTGTCCATTGAACAGTCTTTTTAGAGCCTTGGTGTTGCCATTTTGAAAAATCAGTNCCGTCAAAAAGTATAATTGCGTCACTAGGTGGGGCAGATAAAATTCCTGGAGTAACTACTTTAGGCTCAGGCTCCCAAACCTCAGTTTCCTTGGGCTTCATTTTTTCTTGAGAAAAAAGAATAGAGTTAAATAANACAAGTAATAAAAACTTTTTCATTAAATTAAGATTTAATTTTTTTTTCTAATTTTAGTATAATTTATAAAAAATGAATCATTTTAAAAATTATAAACCCTCTAAAGTTTCAAGAAACTTCTTAGACCAATTAGCAAAAATTTTAAGTTTTTCACCTTCAAAAACGAGAAGAGAGAGAATCAAACAAAGAAAGAATTATTTAAGTTGATTTATTGCAGAAGTTTCTATTATGACCTCAGTTGAGTTATTTTGATTAATTGAAACTTTCTTTATTATAGGTAGCAGTCTTTTTATTTTTCTGTTGGATTTATATTTATGCTTTCTTGATAATATTATACTGTCAATTTTTACAATAGTTTCTCCTTTTATTAAAAAATCATTTTGCTTAGTTTGATAAAAATAACTTAAATCAAGTTTCATCTTAAAATCCTTTCTCCAAAAAGGTTGAGTTAAAAGTGTTTTTATAAAAAAATCTCTTTCCTTATATGAATACCTAGTCCCTAAAATAGTGATCTCTGGTATAGCTTTTTCTTTGACCTCCACTTCTTCAAGTACAACTTTCTTCCCTTGACAAAAAGAATTTGTAATTGTAAATAATAACAAAAAAAGAAGTGATAATTGTCTCATAAATAAATTGAAATCAAATTAGATTATTTACACAAAATCAAGAGAAAATTATTGTTTTGTTTTTATAGACCATTACCTTATGAGCTATGTGATTTTTAACTGCACGAGACAGCACTATTTTTTCTAGATCTCTTCCTTTTGCCTGTAGCTGATTAATACTATGAGTATGNGATACATGGATGACATCTTGCTCAATTATGGGTCCAGCATCTAGCTCTTCAGTGATGTAATGACTTGTAGCTCCAATTAATTTAACACCGCGCTCAAAAGCTAAGTGGTAGGGCTTTGCTCCTGGAAATGCAGGAAGAAAAGAATGATGAATATTTATGATGCTGTTTGAATATTCTTTTATTAGTTTAGAAGAAATAATCTGCATGTAACGAGCAAGTACAATAAAAGATATATTATGTTGTTTTAAAAGTTTCAATTGAAATTCTTCTGCCTCAGATTTATTTTCTTTGGTTACAGGAAATTGATAAAATTCAATACCAAAAGAATTTGCAATTGGTTGAAGATCTTTATGATTGCTATATATAAAAGGAATCTCTACATTTAATTCACCTGATTTAAAACGCCCCAATAAATCATATAAACANTGACTGTATTTTGAAACAAATAAAGCCATCCTATGCTTTTCTTCTTGTTGATATAATGACCAAGTCATANCATACTTTTTTGCTGGTCCATTTTTAAAAGATAAATTGATTNTATCAACACCTTCTTTATTTTGATTAAATTCACTCTCCANCCGCATAAAAAAAGCTTTGTTTTCAAGATCTACATACTGATCAATATATAAAATATTTCCTTTTTTGCTATATATAAATTGAGTTACATCAGCAATAATTCCTTTTTGATCTTGACATTGAATAACTAATGTAATTACATTCATTAATTTACTTAATTAAAAAAAAAGTTGATAATATAGGATTTTGATTAAACAAAAAAACCCCCAAATAAAAGGGGTTTTTTTCAATCTACAAAAACAAAAATTTAATTTTCTTGTGGAATTCCTTTAGAATTTGTTCTTGGTGACCAGTGAGAATGCATTACTTTCCATTCTCCCTTTTCATTTACCCATGTTTGCGATGCTCTTGTTGCATAAGTAACATTTTGCTCCCCGTCATCAAAATTAATGAGACCATCTGCATCAAATGTAACTACAGCCGTATTCATATCGGAAGAAAGAAATACTTGGTGATTTGACATTTCAAATTTGCCAAAATCCCATCCTCTACCAGTATTAGCAACTTGTTCTTCATTCTGGATAGCTAATGCAGATCCATTTGAATTATATATGGTAGTTCCTAAGTCGATAGATACCCATTTACTAGTCATGTCCCAGTCTTGACTTATATATGCTGATTGATAATCCTTAGAAATTGATGTTATGTTAGCAACCACCTGGTTAACATCAACAGCTTGTAATTTTTCTTTAGGGTTCGAACAAGAAAAACTAAGCATAATTGAAATTAAAAAAATAAGTTTTTTCATAATTAAAATATTTGTTAGTTATATTACAACTGGGAAAAATAGAAATTATTGTATCAGTCTTAAATTCAAAAATGAGTGAAAAAATTATTATTACTAATATTAGCGACAATATTTTTTATCACTAACTCTTGTTCAGATTCTGCCAAGACACTTAATATAATGACATACAACATTCGCCTTGATGTTGAAGATGATGGATTTAATCAGTGGGATAACAGAAAAAAAGGACTGGTTTCTTTAATTAGGGAAGAGAATCCAGATATTTTAGGTATTCAAGAAGGTCTTCCTAATCAAATAAAGTATTTATCAAAACAATTAGATGAATATAGTATGATTGGTGAAGGAAGAGATGGAGGAAATAATGGAGAATATTCTGCTATTTATTATAAGAATAAAAAATTGAAATTAGAAAAAGATGAAACTTTTTGGCTATCAGAAACTCCAGGAAAACCCTCTATTGGTTGGGATGCAGCTTTAAATAGAATTGCAACAGTTGGAGTTTTTATAGTTATGAAAACAAATAAAAAATTGGTAGTCTACAATTCTCATTTTGATCATATTGGTAAAGTAGCAAGAGAAAACTCAGTAAATGTTATTTTAAATCATATTAAAGGAAATAATTATTTAAAAAATGCAAT
>NZZH01000075.1 GCA_002702405.1 Flavobacteriaceae bacterium
ATGATATTTTAATTGAGAACAAGGGAAATGTTACTCTTAATAATCTAACAATAAATGATATTCTAACTGATGGTAACGGAAATTCACTAACTCTAACTGTTCCTCCAGCCTATCAATCAACATCATTGGGATCTTTACCCGGAGCGCTTAAAGTTGGAGAGATGCAGAGCTATACTGCTTATTATACAATTACTCAAGCAGCTGCAGATACGGGAAGTGTTGTAAATAGCGCAATTGTTAGTGCAACTGGGCCTGGCAATACTGGAAGTGTCTCAGATACTAGTGATAATGGCAATGATACAGATGGAAATACAACTGATGATGCAACGGTTGTTGAAATGACAACTACGACGACTTCAACACAGTCTTTCCCTATGATTGAAGTTACGAAAACAGCTTTGGTTAATGATAACAATGGTAGTGGTTCAAATGACTTAGGAGATAAAATTGTATATACCATTACGATAAAGAATATAGGCAACGTTAATTTGTCTGGATTAACTATTAGCGATACCCTTACAGATGGTAATGGAGATTCACTAGGGTTGACTACTTCTCCAACATTTATTTCAGCAACTGCAAATTCTACTTCAGCTACCATAGCTATAAATGGAATTTTAACTTATANAGCTGAATTTATTATAGATCAACAATCTATTGATAGCGGAAGTGTTAATAATAGTGTTCTTGTAACCGCAAGCAGTCCAGGTAATTCAAATGATGTCAGTGATGTTAGCGATGATGGTAATGACTCAGATGGGAATATAATTAATGATCCGACANTAATCTTTACAAGATTCCAGCCAAATGTTGAAGTTACAAAAACTGCCTCCACAACTGATAATAATAGTAATGGATTAATTGGTTTAGGGGATACGATCTCTTACACAATCCTAGTTAAAAATTCGGGGAACACAAGTTTATCAGGGATCAATATTACAGATAATTTAACTGACGCAAACGGNGGAACCCTTAATTTGACTAGTGGCCCTACTTTTGTAGGATCAGATCAGGGATCAGCACAAGGAAATCTTAAGGTTAGTGAAACAGCTAGTTATACGGCAAGCTTTATAATAAATCAACAATCGATTGATAGAGGTGCTGTTACAACTGGAGGGAATCCAGGTCAGGTAGGCGTTATAATTAAAAATAGTGCAATTGCCAAAGCAAGTAGTCCTGGAAACACTAATGATGTCAGTGATGTTAGTGATGATGGAGATGATGGTGATGGGAACACAGAAAATGATCAAACGGAAGTAACTTTATCTCCTATAGTTCCTTCAATAAAAGTATTAAAATCAGCAACAATTATTGATAATGGAGATGGTGTTAGTGGAAGAGGAGATTTAGTTAAGTATACAATTACGGTAGAGAATACATGCGGAGTAGCTTTATCAGGACTTACAGTTTCTGATACCTTAACAGATGGAAACAGTAATACTTTAAATCTTGATAGTGGACCTTCGTTTGCAGGATCAAGCCAAGGTTCAGCTCAAGGAAGTTTAAAAGTTAGTGAAACAGCAACTTATTTAGCTTTTTATCTAATTGATCAGCAAGCGGTTGATAGTGGAAGTTTTGAAAATCGAGTGACTGCAACCGCAACTAGTCCAGGGGCAAATAATAACGTGACAGATCAAAGTGATGACCCTAATACTGCTGCACTAAATGATCCAACAATTATAACAATAACGGCAACACCATCTATAGAAGTTACTAAAACGGCATCAACGACAGATAATAACAATAATTCAATAATTGACACTGGAGACACAATTTATTACACTTTTACAATTGAGAACAAGGGCAATGTTACTCTTTCAGGACTAACGATTAGTGATACATTGACTGATGGTGATGGAAATACTTTAAGTCTAAGTCAGCAACCATTTTTTGTTTCTGCTAGTTTAGGCTCAGCACCTGGTAAAGTCAAAGTTGGCGAGACATTAATTTATAAGGCTTTTTATACGATAAATCAATCAGTAATAGCTTCTGGAAGTGTAGTCAATGTTGCTTCTGTAATAGCTAGTAGTCCTGGATATTCTGGCAATGTTTCCGACACAGCTGATGATGGTGACGATACGGATGGGAATACAACTGATGATCCAACTATTGTTGAGGTATTCTCTGGAGCATCAATGAAAGTTGTGAAAACGGCAGTTGTAGTTGATAATGGAGACAATTCAGTTGGAACTAATGACAAGATTGTTTACACAATTAAAATCATAAACACAGGAAGTGTTAACCTTACTAATTTATCATTTGTTGACAATCTTACTGATGGAAATTCAACAGCCTTATCTCTAGATAGTTCGCCAATTTTAGCAAGTGCCTCTGCAGGATCAAATTCTCAGACAATTGTTAGTGGAGGGATTATAACTTTTACAGCAACATACACGATTAGTCAACAAGCAAATGATAGTGGTAGTATTAGAAATAGTGTTACTGCAACAGCTAGTAGTCCTGGAAAAACTAATGATATTACTGATGTTAGTGATAATGGAGATGATACTGATGGAAATACTACAGATGATCCAACAATTGTTTATACAATTTCTCAACCTGGAATTGAGGTTACTAAAACAGCAACAACTCAAGACAATAATAACAATTCTATTGTTGATGCTGGAGATAAAATTCTATATACAATTGTTATTGAAAATACTGGAGCAGTTACTTTGACAAACCTAAACCTTGTTGATACATTAACTGATGGTAATTCTCAGGTACTGAATTTAACTACAAGTCCAACTTACTCTTCTTCAACTTCAAGTTCAGCTCAAGGGACTCTTGTTGTTGGTGAAAAAGAAACATATTTAGCGACATATATTATTTCTCAAAATTCAGCAGAAACAGGAACGATTAACAATTCAGTTTTAGCAACAGCCAGTAGTCCTGGAAACACCAATGATGTAAGTGATGTAAGTGATGATGGAGATGATACAGATGGTAATACAACAAATGATCCAACTCAAGTTACAATTTCCTCAGTTCCTTTAATAGAAGTNACAAAAACNGCATCTGTTACGGACAACAATAATAATTCCTTAAATGATTTTGGAGACACCATTAATTATACCATAGTCNTCCAAAATAAAGGGAACGTTACTTTAAGTGGAATTTCTTTAACCGATACTTTGAAAGATGGTAATGGGAACTTACTTAATTTGACCAGTGGCCCTACTTTTGTTTCAGCTTCAGGGGGGTCAAATCAAAACCTTCTTATAGTNGGNGGGACGAGTACNTTCACAGCAATTTATAATATAACAAATCAAGCATTAAATTCTGGAAGTGTAATTAATACNGTTTCTGTTACTGCNAGTTCTCCAGGAAATACGAATGATGTAACTGATTTAAGTGATGATCCAACTACTGCTGCAGTTAATGATCCAACAGTAGTTCAACTTTCAATTACAAAATTAATTGACGTTACGAAAACTGCTTCAGTTACTGACAATAATTCTAACGGATTAAATGATGTAGGAGATACAATTAATTATACAATTACTGTAAGAAATGGTAGTAGTATTAGCCTGACAGGAATAACTTTACTTGATACTTTAACCGATGGGAATGGTNCTGAAATTTCATTGACATCAAGTCCNGTATTTAGCTCATCTACTTCAAATTCAGCCGAAGGTACTTTATTGAGTGGAGAAATTGCTACTTATAAAGCAAGTTATACTATTTCTCAATCCTCATTTAGTTCAGGGAGAGTAATAAATACAGTAACTGCAAGGGGAAGTAGTCCTGGTAACACCAATGATGTAAGTGATGTAAGTGATGACGGGGATGATAGCGACGGAAACACTGCTGATGATCCTACCATTGTATTGATGGCTTCTGGAGAAATGGCCATTGAAGCAACAAAAACAGCTGAANTNACTGATAATGGAGATGGAGAAGTTAACAAAGGAGANATAGTTACTTATAATATTTCAGTTNAAAATATTGGGGAAACAATAGTTACNAANCTNAGTATNGTTGATAATTTATCTGATGGAGACGGNAATGTGCTTTCACTTAATAANGGTCCTTTCTTTACAGGATCTGATCAAAACTCAANAGAAGGAATTCTTAAACCAGGAGAAANNGCAAGNTATATAGCNTTNTATATTATTGAACAGTCAGCTGCCGATTCTGGTAAAATTTTAAATAGNGTTNTTGCNANNGCTGGAACTGAAAGTACTAGTACAGTTTCTGATGTAAGTGATGATGGTGATGATTTAGATGGTAACACAACANATNNCCCAACAGAAGTATTTATTGCTCCAGANCCAAAAATAGAAGTTGTTAAAACAGCTGAAATAACTGATCAAGGAGATCAGAAAACAGGAAAAGGAGATATTATAACCTATACTATTGTTGTTACAAATACAGGGAATATAACCCTTTATGATTTAAATATAGTTGACACAATAACTGATGGAAATTCAAACGAATTGACCCTAAGTAATGGTCCTTATTTCTCAGGTTCTAGTCAAGGCTCAAATGAGGGTATTCTTCAAGTTGGAGAGGCAGCTACATATGTCGCCTTTTATATAATAGAAGCTTCTGCTTCAGAAACGGGGAGAATTGAGAATACAGTTATAGTAACCGCAAGCAGTCCAGGNAATATTAATGATGTCACTGATGTTAGTGATGATGGNGACGATACAGACGGAAATACAATTGATGATCCTACTGTAGTTGAGATATCACCATCACCCTCAATTGAGGCTACTAAAATTGCTGAGGTCTTAGATGATAATNCNGATGATAAAACTGGTCCAGGGGATACCATTAACTACACAATAACTGTTGAGAATACAGGTAATATAGAGGTCACGGATCTTAATTTAATTGATACAATGACANATGGAAACGGTAAACCAAGAACCCTANCGACTGGACCTACATATGTAAGTTCAAGCCTTAACTCCCAAAGGGGTACTCTTCAGGTTGGAGAAATTGCAAATTATATCGCTAGTTATAAGATAAAGGATTCAGATGTTGAAGGNGGTAGAATTGAAAATTCAATTCTAGCTATTGCAAGTAGCCCTAATAATAGTGGGGATGTAACTGATGTAAGTGATAATGGAATTGATACTGATGANAATACAATTGATGATCCTACAGTAATAATGATAACCTATGTAAGAAAATATTTTGAAATATTCAACCTAGTTACTCCAAATGGAGACGGATTAAATGATTATTTCGAATTAAGAGGTATTGAAAACTTCGGTCCAAATGAAGTTAAAATTTATAACAGATGGGGCGTTTTAGTATACGAAATAGAAAATTATGGAAGTACAGCTGGTTCTGATAATGTATTTAATGGTTATTCTCAAGGAAGAATAACAATAGATAAAACTATTAAGCTTCCACCTGGAACTTACTATTATGTTATTCTTTTTTCTGGGGAAAATCCNGGCAGAAGAGGATATAGCGGTTATTTATATTTAAATGAATAGNTGAGATTAAAATATTTATGAATAGACTGAGGAAACATATTAAAATAAAATCAATTAGAAATCTAATATTGATTTTCTCTATCATACTAAATATAAGTTCATTGTATTCAGTTAATCCTATTCCTTTAAAAGAAATTAAGGAACAAAATTTATTACAGCCTTATTATCACGTAATAACAGGTTCATTTAAAAAGCGATCTCTAGCTTATGATCATATTAATGATCTCAAAAAAAGTGGTTTTAAGAAAGCAAAAATTTTACCTGTTAGTAAAAATGGATATTATAGGGTGTCAGCAGAGAGTTATAGCAATATAATTCTTGCGAATAAATCAAGAGATAATTTNAAAAAAGGTAAATACAAAGATGCTTGGATTTTGAAAACAGAATTTAATCAGAAAAATCTTAATGCTGGAAAAATAGTTAATAAAACCAAAATAAAAACAAATTCAAATAAATCAATTAGTGGAGTTGATGAAGTGATCAAGAGGGTCTTGGCTAAAAGACAAAATGTAATAGGGAAAAATGAAACAAAAAAGAAAGGAGATGAGAGAGAAAATAAAGTAATTGACTCAAAATCTGATTTAAAAACATCTCCAGAAGTTATAATTATTTCAGATCAGACAGATACTTCTTCAGAAAATAATCTTTCTGATGAACCTAATAATTCAAAACCAAAAGTTATCAATGAAAATAATGTCGTAATTATTAACGAATCTGAGATTCAGCAAAAAACTAATACTATTACAGAACTTGAATCAATTGATGACTTAAATCAAGATTCTAATCAACAAAAGGGAAGAATAATAAGTGGTAATTTAAAGAATGATCAAGGAAGACCAATCCCAGGAGCAGAGGTCATTGTTTTAGGAACTTCTGAGTCAATGATCACTGATTTTGATGGTNATTTTAAAATTAGAGTTTCAGAGGGACAACAATTAGAAATTTCAAGTATTGGTTTTTCCAGGCAAACAATTGAAATTAATGATCAAGAGGTCTTAGATGTTACTCTCAAGTTAAAAAGTCAAGATGATGAACAAGAAGATTCTGCTAGATCTAGTAAGAAAAGAAGAAAAGATAATTTAGATAAAAATATTTTTATTGCAAGAAAACAATATNACAAATATGATTATGACCTAGTTCAGCAAAAATATTTGGATCTAATTAATTCAGGTAAAGAAACAAAAGAATCTTTAGAATATTTNGCTAATTCATTTTTTAATAACAGTGAATATGACAGGGCAGTAATATGGTTTAATAGATTAATATCTAAATATCCTGAGGAAATATCAGCTGAAATATACTATAGAGCTTCTTTAAGTTTTAAAAGTCAGGGTTCATACGAAATATCTGATGATTTACTAAGAAAATATATTTCATTAACAGATAATCTTGTTATTAAAAATTATTATGAAAATAACCCTGATTATCTTCAAAAAATTTCTCAAAATGCAGAGAATTATAGTATACTAAAAACCAGAATAAATAGTGATGGTTCAGATTTTGGGCCATCTTTTTACGGTGATGATAAAATTATTTTTTCATCCACTGCAAGTAGTACTGGTGATGATTTATATGAATGGTCAGGTGAAAGGTTTTTAGATTTATTTATTGCTGATATGGACTCAGATGGAAACCTTGTTAATCCGGAACCTCTATCTGGGGATATAAACACAGAATATCATGAGTCATCTGCTGTTTTAACAAAGGACAAAAAGATCATGTACTTTACAAGGAATAATTATTTTTCAGGGAAATTAGGTTTTGATAAAAACAAGCAGGTTAATTTAAAAATATACAAAGCTGAAAGTGATGATGGAGAATCATGGGGTAATATTGAAGAATTACCCTTTAATAGTGATGAGTATTCTGTGGCGCACCCTGCAATAAGTGTTAATGAGAAGAGACTTTATTTTTCTTCTGATATGCCTGGTAGTTTTGGATATTCTGATATTTGGTATGTCGATATTTTTGAAGACGACACTTACAGTGACCCTATTAACCTAGGGCCACAAGTAAATACTGAATTTAGAGAATCATTCCCCTTTATTAGTGAGGAGGGGGTACTTTATTTTTCTAGTGATGGAAGAATTGGTTTAGGTGGATTTGATGTTTATTTATCAGATCTTGATTCAAGAGGTATGCCTAAAACTTCAAAAAATCTTGGACCACCAATTAATAGTAGACTAGATGATTTTGGATTTATTTTTAGTACAGGTAGAGGATTTGGTTATTTTTCATCAAATAGAAATGGAATAGAGGGTAGTAGTTCAGATGAAGTTTATAGGATTGAGGTTGGAGACGAAAATATTATCTATAATCGATTTGGAGATGAAATCAACGCTAATAATCAATTTGAAGAGCCAAATTATAATCGTGGTTTCAACTCAATTGAATCTAGATCTGATAATTTTAGGACAAACCAATCCCTAACCAATAATTTTAATAATAGAGATTGTCTGGAAATGGATTGCAGCTATTTCTGTAATGTTTCTATCCAGGGTATTATAAGAGATAAAAACACAAGAGAAATTCTTAGAGACGTCTTAGTATCTTTAATAGATCCCAATGGGAATATATTATATGAACAATTAACAAAAAAAAATGGTTCATATAGCTTTACAGGTGAGATTGATTGTTCAAAAACATATTTTATAATTGCATCAAAACCAATAGGATATTCAGATCACGAGTCT
Organism: Flavobacteriaceae bacterium; assembly: GCA_002702405.1. The sequence continues at coordinate 8,147 of NZZH01000075.1, forward strand.
AAGATCAGAATCCCTAGTACATCAAAAGAAATAAAAAAGGATATATATCTGGAATGGAGAGATAATTGTCTGCCCAATGATCTTGGATGTTTATTAGATATAAACCCTATCCTTTTTGATCTAGATAAGCATTACATAACATATAGAGCATCTAAAGAACTTAAAAAAATACTTACCATAATGTTTAAACATCCTAAAATAAATATTTCTATTGAGTCTCATACAGATTCTAGAGGATCTAATTCATATAATGAAGCTTTGTCAGATAGAAGAGCAAAAGAAACTAAAGCTTGGTTAGTGAAAAGAGGTATTAATCGTGATAGGATATTGATAAGAGGTTTTGGCGAATATAATTTGGAGAATTATTGTAATGATAACATAGACTGTATAGAAGATGAACATCAAATTAATAGACGATCTGTATTCAGGATTTTGTAGTTTCTATAATTAGAAACTATCAACTTTTTTATATGCATCAATAACTGCTTTTTCTCCTTCAATACCTTTTATAGAATTTCCATGCTCCATTCCTAAAACCCCTTCATACCCCTTCGAGTAAATAAACTTGAAAATATTTGAATAGTTTATTTCTCCTGTGGTTGGTTCATTTCGTCCAGGATTATCACCTATCTGGAAATAAGCAATTTCCTCCCAACATTTATCAATGTTTGGGATAAGATTTCCTTCTTGTATCTGTTGATGATAAATATCAAATAATATTTTACATGATGGAGAGTTTACAGCTTTACATATTTCATAAGCCTGAGGACTTTCAGTTAAAAAAAGGCCAGGATGATCTCTAAAATTTAAAGGCTCTAAAACCATAATTAAGCCATGAGATTCTAATAAATCTGATGCTAGTTTGAGACTTTCAACAACATTTGCTGTTTGATATGAAAGTTTTTTTCTTAAATCAAGATGACCTGGGACAACAGTCATCCATCTTGCATTAATTCTTTTTGCAACCTCAATACTTTTTTTAATTTGTTTTAGGAAAGCAATTCTCATGTTTAAATCTCCACTTGCTAGATTTGGTTTTTTCCATGAAATTTCGTGAGCAACAAACACTCCCATTTTCATCTCACGTTTTGCCATAACATCAGCAATTTTATTTTGCATAGGAATTGATCTCTCTTTCATTCCATTATCTTCAAAGGCATTAAAACCATTATCAGCCATGAAATTTATTTGATCAATAGGATCATTACCAGCAGAATTCTCAAACATTCCTAGATGGGGAGCATAATTAAGTTTATAACCTTTTGGTCTATTTTTTAGAGACTTGGCATAAACAGGCATTTTTGTTGCAAGACTTATTCCTACAAGCGAAGTTAGCAAGGTAAATTTTCTTCTATCCATGATTTTTTAGTGGTACCTCGCAGAATCGAACTGCGGACACAAGGATTTTCAGTCCTTTGCTCTACCAACTGAGCTAAGGTACCATTT
>NZZH01000076.1 GCA_002702405.1 Flavobacteriaceae bacterium
TTTTTAATAAGCTTTACTCCCCCACCGCCTTCTTTATGATACATATGAAGCTTTAAATTTCTTGTCCCCTGACTAACAACAATATAATCTCCATCAGGAGACCAATCAGCTGATTGTACATTCTTCTTATCCCCTTTCGTAACTTGGATAGTATCTTTGTTTTTCATATCAATTCTCCAAACATTGTTCCCCCCACTTCTATCTGATAAGAATAAGATTTCATTTCCATCAGGAGAGAATTTAGGATTCGAATCAAATGCAAGTCCTTTTGTAATCCTTTCAGCCTTACCTCCCTCAATTGGTAATATGTAGAGATCTCCAAGTAGGTCAAACGCAATTTTTTTTCCATCGGGGCTAACATCCAATGAAGTCCACGTACCTTCATCAGTATCTATTTTAATAAATCGTTCAGCTTTTAATGGTAAATCTTTTTCTTTTTTATCCTCTTTTTTGTCTGCTTTTTTTGCATCATCTTGAGCTAATGAAGACTGTAAAATTATTATTGAAATAAAAAATGTTATTAGATATTTCATAGGTTATATCTTTAATTTAACTTAACGTTTACTAAATGTAGTAAAAAATAGGAATTAGCTTAAATCTTAGTAGTAAAAGATTAAATAATCTTTTCAATAAAACTTATTATTTTATCTCTTTCAAAAGAGGATTTTTTAATTATTTGATCCGCCTTTTTTAATATCCCTTGATCATTAGAAATATCTTTTAAGTTAATCTTTACATTTAAATAAGCNCCATAAATTGCTGCATGTATACANAGACATGCTACTCCTGCATCAGATATAGAATTTTGATTCCCATTCTTAGCCAANTCAAAAATTAATTTGTAAGAATCATATGANCTATTCATAACTCTAAGAGGAACCTCTGCAGCATAGATTGAGGAATCATAAATTGCTNTTAATCTAATCTTTTTTTCNTCTTCACTATTATTTGGCAATTTNAATGATGTCATAATTCTATCAAAAGAATTTGAGTCCTCATCAACTAAAAACAACAATTCTTTTCTTATTTCGTCAATCTTATTAGCTATTGNGCTGAAATTTTCAACNCTATCTTCCCAACCTCTTTTATTTGCAGAGAGGTTAGCAACCATTTCTCCNAGTGANGAGCCTAGCGCNCCTACATAAGCTGCAACAGATCCNCCTCCAGGTGCAGGAGATTCTCTTGCTACTTCATCAGAAAACTNANTTGCCTTGAGTTCAATTATTTTCTTTTTATCATCAAATAAAGTATCTAAGTAATATTCTATTATATTTTTTTCAGGAATAAATTTTTTAACTTGATTAAGACCCAAAGATTCAACTGCAATACTAATTATATCAATCTCTGGGATACCAACTGATCTATTTTGTTTTTTTAAAAAATACTTTCCCGCATCAAGCATAGGCTTCAATGGGATTAACCCAACAATCTCAGATCCAGTAACTCTAGCTCCTCTTTTTTCAGCTTTTTTAGAAACCTCATCAAATACAACATGAATGGGTGTTTGATTGATGTTNGTTAAATTCATTGAAATTTGAGAAATTCCAAATTCCTCAATATACCANCCAATAGCTTTNACGTGTTTTAATGATCCTGGAATTGTCGAAGGATTCCCTTTACTGTCATAAACTATGTCTCCAATAACAGGATGCCCCTTTCTTTTAATTCTCCCTTTTTCCCTTATATCAAATGCAATTGCATTAGCCAATCGAGTAGATTTAGTATTTAAGTTAATATTGTAAGCAATTAAAAAATCTCTGACTCCAATAGCCACTGCTCCAGATTTTTTATTAAAAACAGTTGTCCCAAAATCAGGTTTCCAAGTCTTTTTTGTAAGTTTTTCCTTCAAACCTTCATATTCGCCAGATCTAACATTAGCTAAATTTTTCCTTTCTTTATTTTTTGCCGCATNTTCATATAAATAAACAGGTATTTTTAACTCTTTTGCAACCCTTTCTCCTAATTTTTCAGCATAGGGGACAAGCTCATCAAAAGTTACATTGGAGATTGGAATTAATGGACAAACATCAGTAGCGCCAAATCTTGGATGTTCTCCCTTATGTTTCGACATGTCAATTTTCTCTGAAGCAACTTTTATTGCGCAAAAAGCCGCCTCAATAACTGCTTCAGGACTTCCAACAAATGTCATTACAGTTCTATTTGTAGCTTTCCCTGGATCTACATTTAATAAAGTAACTCCTTTATTGCTGCTTATAGCCTCAGCGATCGAGTCCAAAATTTGTTTATCACTCCCTTCAGAAAAATTTGGGACACACTCAATTAGTTTGCTCATAGATGATAAAATTAATTTTTATTTATCGTATACTTTACCTCTTTTACAAATAAATGAAGGTTTTATTTTTCCTTGATTGTAAAGAATTTCTCTATAATCCGAAACTTTAAAACCAATAAAATCAGCTATTTTATTAGGTTCAATGGTGCCTTGATTTTTAAGTCCTAAAGCATTGGCTGATCTATAAGTAAGTCCAGAAAAAACTTCAGCATTGCTTAGTTTTTGATTTGATGCTAAAACTGATGCTTGCATTAAAAGATCTCCCATAGGAGCCGATCCTGGATTCCAATCAGTAGCTATTGCTAATTTACATCCCGAATCTAACATTTTCCTTGCAGGTGCAAAAGGTAGTCCTAAACCTAAACTACATCCAGGCAAAACAACACCTGTTGTATCTGAATTTGAAAGAAGCTTAATCTCTTCATCAGTCATCACTTCCAGATGGTCCACACTAATCGCTCCATTTCTAATTGCAACACTGAGCCCTTGAGTTGAAAATTGATTTACATGAGCTGTAATATCAAAACCATTTTTTTTAGCAGAGTTTAAAAATTCTTCAGCTTCTGGAGCATTAAATGCATCTTTTTCAATAAAAATATCAATCCTTTTTGTAAGGTTCTCTTTTTTTAAAATGGGGAACAAATCTTTTACGATTGATTTGAGGTATTCCCTTGATGAATTATTTTTATTTTTTGGAGGTACGTGTGCAGCTAAACAAGTTGGAATTATATCTGTTGGAGATTCTTGTTCAATTTGATTAATAACTTTTAGCAGTCTTATCTCTTGTTTTAAATCTTTGCCATATCCACTTTTAATTTCACATGTTAAAACCCCATCAAAAAAATGTCTTTTTAACCTGTTNTTTGTTAATATTTGTAATTCTTCATCNGAAGTCAATTCTGTCTGCTGCATTGTCTGATAAATTCCTCCTCCCTCAGAAAGTATTTGTTGATATTTTATTCCTTGAATTTTTTTAGAATATTCATCGGCTCTTGAACCAGCAAAACAAATATGAGTATGACAGTCTATAAGNCCAGGGAGAATTACATATTCGGNCTCTATTTCATGAATTGACTTACAAATATGCTTGAGATCTGAAAAATTTCCAACTTCAACAATTCTATCTCCCTCAACAATAATCCCTCCATTTTTAATTATCCTGAGCTGATCATCTGATAATGATCCTTTANAANACATATTTGACATTGTCAAAATCTGAGTAAACGGACCAAAAAGAGTCTTCATTTTTATATCTCTAGATTAAACTTTTTTAGATTTTCATTAGCATCTGAATATCCTGCATCACTGTGTCTAATAATTCCTAGAGCNGGATCATTATATAAAACTTTTTTTANACATNTCTCTGCGCGCTTAGTGCCATCAACTANTATTACCATTCCTGCATGTTGAGAGTAGCCCATTCCAACTCCTCCTCCATGATGAAATGAGACCCATGTTGCTCCTCCAGCAGTATTAGACATAAGATTAAGTAAAGGCCAATCTGAAACAGCATCAGATCCATCAAGCATTCCCTCAGTTTCTCTATACGGAGATGCAACTGATCCGCAATCTAAATGATCCCTNCCGATTACAATGGGAGCAGATATTTTACCTTCTCGTACAAGATCATTGAATATTAACCCTGCTTTTTCTCTTTCACCCATGCCTAACCAACAAATTCTGGAGGGGAGNCCCTGAAACTTAATTTTTTCCTTTGCTTGGGTTAACCATTTTTTTAAATTTTTATTATTAGGAAATGCTTTAATTAGTGCCTCATCAGTTGTATAAATGTCTTCTGGATCGCCAGATAAAGCAACCCATCGAAAAGGACCTTTCCCTTCACAAAAAAGAGGTCTAATGTATTCAGGTACAAAACCATTAAATTTAAAAGCATCCTTTGCTCCTCCTTGTTTTGCAAATTCTCTTAAATTATTTCCATAATCAAAAGTGATGGATCCTAAGGATTTTAATTTTAGCATTAAATTTACATGGCGTGCCATACTTTTTAATGACAATTTTTTATACCTAATTTGATTTTCCTTTCTTAACTGAATTGCTTCTTCAAATTTAAATCCACATGGAATGTATCCATTTATTGGATCATGAGCAGAAGTCTGATCAGTTAAAATATCTGGAATAATATTATCATTAATTAAATTTTCTAATAAATCTCCTATGTCACTTACCAGCCCAACAGAGAGGTTTTGCTTTTTCTGCTTAGCTTCGAGAATCCATTTCTTAGCTTCCTCATATGAATAAGTCATTCTATCAATGTATTTTGTCTTTAGCCTTTTTTCAATTCTTTCAGGATCAATATCAGCTCCTAAAAAAGTAGCTCCATTCATAGTTGCAGCAAGAGGCTGAGCTCCACCCATTCCACCTAATCCACCTGAAACTAACAATTTCCCTCTTAAAGATCCATTAAAATGTTTGTCAGCACATGAAGAAAAAGTTTCGTATGTTCCTTGTAAAATACCCTGGGTTCCTATGTAAATCCAACTTCCTGCAGTCATTTGCCCAAACATGATTAGCCCATTTTTCCTTAATTCTTCATAATGTTCCCAATTGGCCCATGCAGGAACCAGATTTGAATTAGCTATCAATACTCTTGGTGCTAATTCATGAGTCCTTACAACTCCAACTGGCTTTCCTGATTGAACTAACAAACTTTCATCATTCTCCAATTTTAATAGTATTTCAATAATTTTTTTTACTGAATTAACATCTCTCGCTGCTTTACCTGAACCGCCATAAACAATCAAATTTCTNGGATCTTCAGCTACTTCTGCATTCAAATTATTTAAAAACATCCTTAATGGAGCTTCCGTTTGCCAACTCTTCGTGTTAAGTTTAGCTCCAACTGGAGATATGTATTTTGGATGATCAGCATACTTTTTTATAAATGAAAAAGCGTCCATAAAACTACCTAGTTAGTTCAATTAATTTTTTTGATTTGATAATTTCAATTGCTTTGTCAATGTCAGGAGTAAATATTCTATCATTTTCACAATGGTTGATTTTTGAACGAATATAATCATGACATTTATCAATCTTTTTACCAGACTTTAAAGGTTTATGATAATCTAATGCCTGAGTAGAACAAATAAGTTCAATTGCTAAAATTTTTTCTAAATTTTCCAAAACTCTTAAAAACTTTACAGCTCCAATTGAACCCATGCTAACATGATCCTCCTGCCCTAAAGATGTAGTTATTGAATCTGCACTTGCTGGAAAACACAAGTTTTTATTTTCACTAGTTAATGCTGCAGAAGTATATTGCAATATCATAAAACCTGAATTTACTCCAGTTTTTTTAATTAATAACTTAGGGACAACATCATTGCCTTCAAGCAATAAATAGATACGTCTATCAGAAATATTGCCTATTTCTGAAGCAGCAATAATGTTATAATCTATGGGAATAGCAATTGGCTGACCATGAAAATTCCCTCCACTTATAACCTCATTTTTGTCTATTACTATTGGATTATCAGTAACAGAATTTAGTTCTATTTCTAGAGAATTTTTCAAATGCAAATAAGCATCCCAACTTGCTCCGTGAACTTGGGGGATACATCTTATAGAATACGGGTCTTGAACTTTGTTACAATCCTGGTGAGATTGTAATATTTCAGAATCCAATAATAATTCATTAACTGTATTTATAACAATAGAGGATCCATTGTAAGGTCTTAAATTTTGAATTTTATTGCTAAATGGTTTTATAGAACTTTTTGTTGCCTCTATGGCAAATGCAGAAATAATATCTGCATTAATTAAACAATTTTTAAACTTAGCCAATGAAAAACATGTAAATGCAGAAATAAATTGTGTCCCATTTATTAGGGCAAGGCCTTCCTTTTCTTTTAGCTTTAAAGGCAATTTGTTTTCTTGATCTAAAACTNTTTTAGTTGAGAGTTGTTTCCCCTTATATAATACTTCTCCTTCTCCAATTAAAGGCAAAAATAAATGAGCCAAAGGAGCTAAATCACCTGAGGCTCCAACCGATCCTTGTGATGGAACAGCTGGGATAATATCTTTTTCAATATGCCAACAAATTCTTTCTATTACATCAATTCTAATTCCAGAAAATCCTTTACATAATGAATGAACTTTTAGTATTAGCATTAATTTAGAAATTTCCAAAGGNATNTTTTTACCTACTCCAACTGCATGACTTTTTAACAAATTCTCTTGCAACAAGCTTGAATCTTCATTTGAAATGATCGTACTACAAAGTGTTCCTATTCCAGTGTTAACTCCGTAGATCTTATCGCCAGATTTCAAAATACTCTCAATATTTTTCCTGGAATTATTTATTTTTTTTAATGCTTCCTCCCCTATATGACAATCTAAACTACCATTCAATATTTCCATTGATAACTCAAAAGTAAGTTTATCTTCACCATATGAAAATTTCTTTAACACCATAGCTTTGGTAAGTTCTTTAAATATACAAAATTTGGAAGCTATTAGTGATGGATTAACTTATGATAAATAGTAGTTTCTTTTATGATTAAAAATTAACTCTATTTTAACCATCTATTATAAAANNCTTAACACTTCTTNTGATATTTTTGTTNNAGTTANTTAATAAGCNAATTATTTTGTTTAATATATTCTTNAACCTGTTGAAATTAAATCATNNATGATTTAATTTCAACAGGTTTAGCTTTTNATCTTTCCTCAAAAAAAATTANACTTTATTTAATTGTCTTAAAAATCATTGCAGATGCACCACCTCCTCCATTACATATTCCTGCAGCACCATATAACCCATCTTTTTGGAGCGTGTTAAGTAATGTAACGACTATTCTAGCCCCAGAACACCCTATTGGATGACCAAGTGAAACAGCACCTCCATTAATATTGACCTTATTCGGATCCAATCCCAAAATTTTAATATTTGCCAATCCAACAACTGAAAATGCTTCATTAAGTTCAAAATAATCNATTTGATCGATAGTGATGTCAGCCTTTTTTATTGCAATTGGCAAAGCTTTTGCAGGAGCTGTGGTAAACCATTTCGGTTCAACTGAAGCATCNGCTTGTGAAATGATCATGGCCATTGGTTTGATCCCTAGAGATTTAGCTTTGTCTTCACTCATTAAAACTACAGCTGCTGCACCATCATTAATTGTAGAAGAATTTGCCGCAGTAGCTGTTCCATCTTTTGAAAAAGAGGGTCTTAAATTAGGAATCTTTTCAACTTGAACATTTTTAAACTCTTCGTCTTCCAGAAAAGTAAAATCTCCCCCTTTNTTTTCGATGTTAACTGGAACAATTTCATTCTCAAATTTATTTAATCTCCATGCATCAGAACTCCTCTTATATGATTCAATTGCAAACCTATCTTGTTCCTCTCTAGANATTTTATATTTTTTAGCACACTCATCAGCAAAAACTCCCATGGCAACTTTGTCATAAGCGTCTGTAAGTCCATCTTTTTGCATAATGTCCTCNAGACCAGTTGATCCATATTTATTACCTTTTCGCAAATAAATAAAATGAGGACTCATGCTCATATTCTCCATGCCTCCCGCTAAAACTATTTCAGCATCTCCTGCTTTGATTGCTTGGACTCCAAGCATTATTGATTTCATCCCTGAAGCACANACCTTATTAATAGTAGTACAAGGAACATTATTTGGTATTCCTGAATTTAAAGCAACCTGCCTGGCGGGAGCTTGGCCTGTTCCAGCCTGCAGAACATGACCCATAAAAACTTCATCAACTTCTGATGGATCCAATTTTATTGAAGATAATAGATCCCTAACTACAATTGCNCCCAAATCTGTTGGCTTTATATCAGATAGTGATCCCATAAATGAGCCTATTGGGGTTCTCTTAGCCGCAACAACAACTACTTTTTTCATAAATTTTACTTAAATCACTAAAGTAATAGGCGAATTCGAAAGAAAATATAAGGAGTTTCAATAACGCTTTAATAAAAAGTTATTTAACCTGGTTAGTCTTGACTAATCCTTCTTGTCCAAATTTCATGAAAAGGATCTCCCTTGCTACTTAATCCCTTATGATACCANTCAAATCCCTTAAGCTTATAATCAAAAATCANTTCAATNCCTACCCTGTTATTATCTCTTGAAAAATAAGATATTTTCTCTTTATACTTACCGTCGATTGTCTCATACTCACCGCCTCCAGATCCTGAAAACCGAAAAGAAGATGTATCAAATGCTATCCATTGGAAATACCCGTCAATTAGAAATTTCATTGTTTTTCTTGATCGAGTTAAATCTCTTCTTNGCTCTCCATCATCAGTAACTCTACCAGCCATTAACCACTTCCCTTGAAGCAGTTTTTTAGGTTTTGAAATTTTTACCCAACGATTTTGATTATCTATAGTAAGTGACTTAATACTATCATTAGTAAAATTTGAGTTAAACTCTAAANCAACATTAATTGAAGNGCCTTCTTTAGAATAAAACCCTCCTAAAGTTTTAATAAAAGTAGGTGGAGAAGATATGTATGAAGTTTGAATAAAATATTCATTATCCATTAAAATTCGATTCTCTACAACTTTCCCATTTTCTTCAGAAGTAAATAGATATACTTGTGAAAAAATAAAATTTGAAAAAAATAAATTAAGAATAAAAAAACAGGTATATTTCATGCCAATTGATTTTTATATTAGTTATAAATTTATTTAAAAATTAACAATTTCTTTTACAATCTAATTAGAGTTTTATGAAATTCAAAGTTTGTTCAATAATATATTTTTTCTGTATTTGTGTTAATGCACAAAAAATAACTTTTGAAGAATATGATCTTGACAATGGTCTTCACGTCATTCTTCACCAAGATAATTCCATTCCACTTGTTAACACATCTGTTTTATATAAGGTAGGCTCCAAAGATGGTCCATCAGACAGGACTGGATTTGCACATTTTTTTGAGCATTTATTATTTGAAGGGAGTAAAAATATTCCTCTTGGTCAATGGGATAATATTTTAAATTCAAATGGAGGAATGGGAAATGCTGAGACAACAGATGACTACACCTACTATTATGAGAAATTCCCGTCTAATAATTTAGAACTTTCATTATGGATGGAATCTGAAAGAATGCTTCATCCTATAATTACACAAAAAGAGGTGCAAACTCAAAGAGAAGTTGTTAAAGAAGAAAAAAGATTGAAAGTTGAAAATAGTCCTTATATGATGTGGCAAGAAAATATAAACAAAAACATTTATAAAAAACATCCGTACAAGCGTCCTCCTTTTGGCGAAATGGATCATCTTGATGCTGCAAGTTTAGATGAATTTCTTGATTTCAATAAAAAATTTTATGTCCCAAACAATGCAATTCTTGTCGTTGCCGGTGACTTTGAAACTAAAAAAACCAAGAAAATGATATCCGAATATTTTGGAGATATCCCAAGAGGAGAAAAAATTGAAAGATCTTACCCTATCGAAGAAAAAATTGAAAGCACTAGAAATGCTTTGGCTTATGATAGTAACATTCAAATTCCTGCATTATTTATAGCTTATTTAAATCCATCAATGAAAAGTCGNGAAAATAGGATCATTGAAATGATTTCNGCTTATTTGTTTAGTGGGAAAAGTTCTAAAATTTACAAACGTTTAGTTGACGATAAAAAAATTGCACTACAAGCAACAGCTCTAAACTTAAGTCAGGAAGATTATAGTACCTATGTTATGATTAGTCTCCCTCTTGGAGATAATAATTTAGATTCAATAGTTGAAGAAATTGATCAAGAAATAAAGAAAATACAAGATGATTTAATCTCTGATCGAGATTATAATAAATTGCAAAATAAATTTGAACTAAATTATATAAATTCAAATTCCAATCTTGATAATATCGCACGATCACTTGCTGTTTACTTTGCAATTCATGGAGATACTAATCTTATTAATGCTGAAATTGAAATCTATCGATCAATTACAAAAGAAGAAATAAGATCAGTCGCAAAAAATTTATTAGACAAAAATAAACGTGTAATCTTGAAATATTTCCCCAAAAAATAAACTCCTCTATGAAAAAAATTTTATGCTTCCTTACTTTATTTATTTGTGGTACTTCTTTATTCTCTCAAATTGATCGATCTAAACAACCTATTCCAGGGCCATCTCCTGAAATAAAATTTAAAGATCCGAACGAATTTAAATTAAATAATGGTCTGACTGTTTTAATTATTGAAGACAAAAAATTGCCTCGGGTTTCCGCGAGATTAACTACTGATATTCCAATGATTTATGAGGGATCCAAAGCAGGTTCTCTAGCAATATTTAATCAGATGCATGGTAATGGATCAAAAAACATATCTAAAGATGATTTTGAGGAAGAAATAGACTTTTTAGGCGCAACAATTTCTTTGAGTATTAGCGGAGCTTTTGCAAGTTCACTTTCAAGATATTTCCAAAGAATACTTGAATTAATGTCTGATGGGATAATAAATCCTAATTTTTCTCAGAATGAATTTGAAAAAGAAAAAGAAAAATTACTTGAACAAATTAAGGCCTCAGAAAAAGATGTTGAGACTGTTGCCCGAAGAGTAGAAAATTTTTTGTCCTATGGAGCCAATCACCCCTATGGAGAATATGTTTCAAAAGAAACTGTTGAAAATATTTCTTTAGAAGATATTAAAACAATATATGATAATTATGTTACCCCTAACAATTCATATTTGGTAATTGTTGGTGATATAGATTATAAAAAAGTTAAGAAAGAGGTTGAAGTTTTATTTAGTAAATGGAAACTTAAGGATTTATTGAATAAATCGTTCCCTAAACCATTGAACCCTAATGAAATAGAAATAAATTTTGTTAATATGGATAATGCTGTTCAATCTGAAATTTCATTAATTAATACTGCATCACTAGATAAAGCAAATCCCGATTATTTTCCTGTTTTGGTAGCAAATCAAATTTTAGGTGGTGGTTCAGAGGCAAGACTTCATCAAAATCTTAGAGAAGGNAAAGGATATACTTACGGCTCATATTCTGTTTTTAATGACTCGCATAAAACAAAAGCAAGATTTCGTGCCTTTGCNAGTGTTAGAAATTCAGTGACTGATAGTGCAATTATTGAAATGATAAATGAAATAGATTTTTTAAGAAAAAACCCTGTGAAAANAGAAGAGTTAAATCTTGTAAAATCAAAATATGCTGGTGCTTTTGTGAGAACCCTTGAAGATCCAGGAACTATTGCTAATTTTATTATAACAACAAGAACTCAAAAGCTCCCTGAAAGTTTTTATAAAGATTTCCTAAAAAATTTAAATCAAGTCTCGGTAGAAGACGTTCAACGTGTTTCAGAAAAATATTTTACTATAAACAATGCCAGAATAATTATAACAGGTAAGGGTAAAGAAGTTCTGGATGGAATAGAAAAAATTTATTTTAATAAAAATTCAATTCCTGTAAAATATTTTGACAAATTTGGATCTGAAATTGCTAGGCCAGAATTTTCTAAAATAATTCCCGAAGGGATTACATCCAGTGATATAATTGAAAACTATATAAAAGC
>NZZH01000077.1 GCA_002702405.1 Flavobacteriaceae bacterium
TGCTCCTTTCCCGCCAGAGCTTGTCTCTCCCAGAGCCTCTTCAACGGTAACGCCAGATAGCAACAATCAAGTCAAGCTTAGTTGGGTGTGTAATGATGTAGATAATGATCTAGCTGGATACAAAGTATATCTAGATACAACAGATGGGACAACACTGGCTAAAGAAATCACTGGAAACACCACTGAATTTATGGCTGATGTTGTTTTAAATCAAACTTACTACTGGAAAGTTATCGCATTAGATGCCAATGGAAATACCGCTTCNTCAGGNGTATACGCNTTTAGAACTCAGTGATAATAAAGTAAAAGTTACCTTTTTTAAATTTCTTTTAAGAAAAAATATTATTTAATTTCGCCGCAATAATTTTTAAAACTTGTCGTTAAATGACAAGAATAAAGAAAAGATCATGAAAAACTTGACTATAGTATTTAACCACAGAGTACTTTTAGTATCAGTGATAACTCTTTTTGCTTTTTATATGTGTTCTATATATGATATAAANCTAAAAACTGATTTTACTATAATAAGCATAGCAATAATTTTCCCTCTTGTTTTTACAATTACAGGAGCATTTCAAAAACGTCAAGAAGCTATAAAATACTTTTCTGATTTTAGATCTAATCTTATTGCTATAAGTGATTACTTTAAAGTTGCTGTTACTGATGGCATGCCAAAAAAAGCTGTAACTGAAGTAAATTCTATTTTAAAGGAAATATCTGATCAAAATATAAAATCATTAAAAAATACAGAGGATGGTGATACAATTGATAATGTAAGAGATAAAATTGCAGACATACGTGATAAAATAATAACATATTCAAAATTTTTAAATGAAAAAGAAAGAGACAGTTTGGTAAATCTTAAAAAAGAACTGTCAAAATGTTCAGAGAATTTAAACTCACTTTCTGAACATGGAACACCCAGATCGTTAAGAGCCTACTGTCTTGTTTTTATTTACATTTTCCCTTTCATCTTTGTTCCTGGAATTTATCAATATGACATTTCTCAAACAGACGTTATTAATTCATCCGTCATTATATTTATTTCTTTACTTATAAGCTTCATATTGGTTGCATTATATAATGTTCAAAATTTAATTGAAAATCCATTTGATAATCAAGGGTTAGATGATATCAAAACAGATATCTACAATAAACTAAATAGAGAGATAGGATAGTTTAGAAACTCTTTGTTGCAAAGCATCTTCTTGACTTTAATTTTCTATATTTAACGGACATTTAAATAAATGGAAACAGTAATTAATTATTTTGAAACCATTCCAACGCTTCATAGAACGATCTTATTAGTAGGTGGATTATCATTTTTTTGGATTCTTGAAGGACCTTTCCCATTATTTAGGTTTGATTATAGAAAATGGAAACATGCAGTGCCTAACTTTTTCTTCACACTTACAACAATCATAATTAATTTTTTACTAGCCTTTCTATTAATTCAAACTTCTGATTGGGCAGTGTTAAATAATTTTGGTGTTTTAAAATGGCTTCCTGATTTACCATTTNTTTTTGAGGTTATTTTAGGAGTCCTATTACTTGATTTTATAGGCGCATATCTAGCTCATTACACAGAGCATAAAATTAAGCCTCTTTGGATGATTCATTTAGTACATCACAGTGATCATAAAGTTGACACAACTACTGCAAACAGACATCATCCCCTTGAAAGCGTAATACGATTTGCCTTTACCCTTTTTGGAGTTTTTATCATTGGAGCATCCATGGGTATTGTTATGTTGTATCAGTCACTTTCTTTAATATCAACTCAGTTTACTCATGCAAATATCAAGCTTCCAAGAAAAATTGATAAAGTGATAAGTTATTTTTTAGTTTCTCCTGATATGCATAAAATTCATCATCATTATAGACTCCCCTATACTGATGCAAATTATGGTAATATTTTTTCAATTTGGGATAGGATTTTTGGCACCTATTTAGATCTAGATAGAGAAAAATTAATCTATGGTGTTGATGTATTNCCNGATGAGAAAAAAAATAGTGGAATTAAAAGTCTTTTGACTCAACCATTTCAAAAGTACCAAAAACCTACTCTTTCAAAAGAAATTTAAATTAATTTCATGACTTCATCAATCAAGTTTTTTGTTTTAAAAACTGATTGACTTCCTGTTTTCATGTTCTTTATTATAAACTCCTTTTTTAAATATTCATCCGGTCCAATCATCACAACAAAAGGAATTTCTCTTTGATTTGCGTAATCAAGTTGCTTTTTTAATTTTGATTTTGTTGGATAAATTTCACAAGAAACTCCTTTTTTCCTTAAACTAATTATTATTTGAAGACAATCCTGTGCAATATGATCATCAAAATTTACAAACATAACTTTTGATGATTTTAATAAATCTTTTGGGAAGAGTTTTAATTGTTCTAGTANTAAACAAATCCGATCAAAACCAAAAGAAATACCAAATCCACTTGTTTCTTTTAAACCAAAAAAATCAGTTAAATTATCATAACGACCTCCTCCTGCAATGGATCCAAAACCAAATTCATCCTCAGCTGGAAGGACCTCTAAAATTAGACCAGTATAGTAATCTAGTCCTCTTGCTAAAGTAATGTCAAAGTTAACCTCTACAGAACTTAGCTTGTGCTTAGTTATTTTATCATGTATTGAAGAAAGTTCAATTAAACCCTGATTAGCAACTTCAATTTCTTTAAGTTTANTAGATAGAAAATCTNTTTTTGATTTAAAGTCTCCCTTAATTTCAAGGAATGGTATTAAAGAGTCAATCGATTTTTTAATAAATCCATGGGTTTTAAGATCTTTGATGACTNCATTTTTTCCAATTTTTTCAAGTTTATCAAGAGAAGAAGTTAGAAGTGAAAATTTATCTTTAGCGCCAATTAAAATAGCAATACCCTCTAAAATTTTACGATGATTTATATTAACAGAAATGTTTTTAAGATTTAATTTACTGAATATGTATTCACACATCAAAATAATCTCAACCTCCTGTAAAATAGATCTATTGCCTAAAATATCTACATCACATTGTAAAAACTCTTGAAATCTTCCCCTTTGTGGGCGATCAGCACGCCAAACATTTTGCATTTGATAGCGTCGAAATGGAAAGTTGATTTCATTTCGATGCTGAGAAACAAAACGAGCAAGAGGAACAGTCAAATCATATCTCAATGCTTTTTCAGATAATGAATTTGAAAATTTACCCAAATCTTTATCTACAAATGATTTAATATCAGCTTTTTTTAGCTTATCTCCAGAATTTAAGATTTTAAAAATCAATCTATCTCCATTTTCTCCATATTTACCAGTAAGGGTTTCAATTCTTTCAAAAGAAGGGGTTTCAATTGGAACAAATCCAAATGTTTCAAATGTCTCTCTTAAAATTTTTTTTAGATAGTTTCTTTTACCTAGATCATTTGGTAAATAATCTTTAGTTCCTTTAGATATAGACGGTTTTAAAGACATAAAAATTAGTAGTATACAAATATGGTATAATTCTACCTATTTAAAAAATATGATGGGAATTGAATTGAAAAATTAGCTTTACTAAGCTATTTCTTTTCAGCTTTCTTTTTAGTTTCCTTTTCAGCTTTCTTTTCAGCTTTGCCTTCTGCTTTCTTTTCAGCTTTCTTTTCAGCTTTGCTTTCTTCTTTCTTTTCAGCTTTCTTTTCAGCTTTGCCTTCTGCTTTCTTTTCAGCAATTATTTCAAAAGGTATTTGAATAGAAACCTCTCGATGTAAGCGAATAGTAGCCTCATAAGATCCAAGTCGTTTTATGTTTTTGCCAGGAACAGTTATTAGACTTTTTTCAACTTTATGTCCTTTAGCTTCTATAGCAACTAAAATATCATTGGATGTGATTGACCCAAAAAGCTTATCAGATTCAGAGACTTTTGAAGATATCTTGATCTTTAGCTTTTTTAGTGTATTACCAAATTCATTAACTTCATCGATAACTTTTTTATCTTTAAATTGTTGCTGCTTAATATTCTCTTTAAGAATTTTTTTTGATGAAGGTGTAGCTAAAATAGCTTTTCCTTTAGGTATTAAAAAATTTCTTCCATAGCCACTTTTAACCTTTACAATGTCACCTTTAAATCCAAGGTTTTCTACATTTTCTTTTAATATCAAATCCATTAAATATTATTTAAGTAAATCAGAGACGTAAGGCATTAAAGCTAAATGTCTTGCGCGCTTTATAGCTAGTGAAACCTTCCTTTGGTACTTCAGAGATGTACCTGTTAGCCTTCGGGGAAGAATTTTTCCTTGCTCGTTAACAAATTTTAATAAAAACTGAGGATCTTTGTAATCTATATACTTTATGCCTGATCTTTTAAACCTACAATACTTTTTTTTAACAGCTGTATTAATGTTAAGCGGAGTTAAATATCTAATTTCGCTTGATCCTTTTGATTTAGATTGTTCTTCTATTGCAGGCATAATTACTTACTTTTTTCTTTTGTTTTAGTTTTTGTTTTTGTTCTGTTTCTTCTTTTTTCAGCCCAGGCTAGCGCATCTTTATCAAGTTTAACTATCAAATACCTCATAATGCTTTCGTCTCTTCTTAACTCTACTTCAAAATCTGAAATTAAGTTACCTTCAGCAGTAAACTCAATTAAATTATAAAATCCGCTATTCTTATTCTCTATGGGATAAGATAGTGGTTTCAAACCCCAGTTTTCATGATTAACCACCTTACCTTTTTTAGAGGTTAATAACGTCTTAATTTTCTTCATTACATCTTCTATCTGCTTCTCAGATAAAACAGGATTCAAAATGTAAACAATTTCATAATTGTTCATTAATAATTCTTTTAGGAATGCAAAAGTAAGTTAAAGATGATTTTGAACCAAGAAATTATTGGGTTTTGTAAAAAAAAACTAGATATATTTACTATTGTCAAAAAAAAATAAAAATTACCTTGAATTTTATAATTGTCGGAATAAATAAGATTGATACAATTTTTTTAAAAGAAATTATAAAAAATTTCCCAAGTCTAAAATTAAAAGGTGAATTTTTAAAATTAGATGATGCAATTGAAATTATCAAATCTGAAAAAATTCATTTTTTGTTACTATCGTCTAATCTAACTGAATCTTTAACCTATTCTAATAAACATTTTAAAAATACGGAGGTTGTTCTAATAACTAATAAATCATTTGATGCAATAAGCTCATATACATATGGCTTTATTGATTGTCTTTTAAAACCAATCTCCATAGATAGATTTAAAACTACAATTAATAGGGTCAGAAAAAAACTAAAAGAATCAAGTTTAGCAAAGAGTAATGCCAAAGAAAAAATTGTTGTTAAATCTAATCACAAGTATCAAAAAATTGAGTTAAATGAAATCAAATGGATAGAGGCAATGGGTGATTACGTAAAAATTGTGACGGATAAAAAAGAATATATCGTTTTATCAACACTTAAATCATTTAACAAAAGACTTCCAGAGGGACTTTTTTTTAGAATCCACAAATCATTTATTATTAATTTAAACAATGTCAAAAATTATTCTTCAAATTTTATAAATGTTAATGGTAAATTAATTCCAATAAGTAGAGATAGAAAAAAAGATTTTAAAAAAATTTTTCTAAAATATCAATAAGGATCAACATCAATATTCACCCTTGTATTTCTATACTTAGCAATAGAATAAAAACTTTCCAATGATTTCTTTAAAATTTGATGAGTTTTTTTTCTAGAAAACTTTTTATCTATCTTAATTAGTATATGCATATGATAATAGTTTCTTACTCTAATTACATGCGGATAAGAAGGGCCTAAAATCTCTCCTGGGAAGTATTGCTTGAGAATTTTACAAACCCAATCAGAAGCTTTCTTGACAATCTCAATATTTTTATTTTTTAAAATTATTCTAATTAGTTTAGAATAAGGAGGATAATTAAATAGTTTTCTTTCATTTGATTCAATTTTAAAAATTGATTCATGGTTATTTTTTGAAACGGCTTTTATCACATGATGTCCCTTTTGATANGTCTGAATNAGAACTTTTCCTCTTTCATTTTTTCTTCCAGATCTTCCAGAAACTTGACATAACATTTGATACGCTCTTTCATTTGATCTAAAATCAGGAAAATTAAATAGTTGATCTGCATTTAAAACTCCTACCAGGTGAACATTGTTAAAATCCAAGCCTTTTACTACCATTTGTGTGCCAACTAAAATTTTTGTTTCCTGTTTTGAAAAAGAGTTTATCAATTTATCAAAGTCCCATTTACCTCTTGTAGAATCCCAATCCATTCTTGAAACCCCAGCATCGGGAAACAACTTTTCTATTTGTTCTTGAACTTGTTGAGTTCCTATTCCTTTAGTCTGAAAATGACCCATCCCACAAGAATCACATATTTTTATCAATTTCTTTTCATAACCACAATAATGACACTTTAAACTAGTTGAAAACTGATGATACGTTAGAGTCACATCGCATTGCTCACAGGTTGGACTAGATCCGCATGCTAAACATTCAAGTATAGGAGAATATCCCCTCCTATTCTGGAATAAAATAACTTGCTTTCCAAGATTTAAGGTTTTAGAAATTTCATGGAGCATNGTATGAGAAAAAAATCCTCTCATATGATTTTTNTCATAAGCTTCTTTAAGATCAACAATTTTTATTTCNGGNAGCTCTATGCCGCCATATCTTTGATTTAGAGTAACAAGCCCATACTTTGATTTATTTGCATTAGTGTAAGATTCAATAGATGGGGTTGCAGATCCAAGAAGAACTTTAGAAGAATAAAGTCCTGCTAAAATTATGGCTGAATCTCTTGCATTATATCTAGGTGATGGATCAAATTGTTTATATGAATATTCATGCTCCTCATCAATTATTATAAGTCCTAAATCTTGGAAAGGCAAAAAAATAGATGATCTAGTTCCTATAATTACTTTAGAGAGANTATCATTTTTCAAAACCTGATCCCAAACCTCTTTTCTTTCATGAATTGAAAATTTTGAATGGTAAACAGCTACTTTCTCTCCAAATTTTTCTTGCAATCGTTTGACCATTTGAGGTGTAAGTGATATTTCTGGTAATAGATATAAAACTTGCTTATTCTTATTAAGTTCTGATTCAATGAGCTCACTATATATCTCTGTTTTACCAGAACCTGTAATGCCATGNAAAAGGATTACTTCGTTTTTCAGAAATCCCTGTTCTATTTTTTTTAAAGCCTTACTCTGTAATGTTGAAAGTGATTTTTTTTTTGAGGAAACTTTAAAATCATAAAGCTTTCTATTTTCCTCTTTAAATGTTTCTTCCAATATATTTTTATCCAGTAACCTTCTAATTATAGATGAATCAGAATTTGCTCTCTTAATAAGTGAGACTGAATTTTCCCATTTTTTNCCATCTNTNTTTTCTTTTAAAAAAAAATTNAGAAGATTTAATTGTTTAGGNGCATTATTTAGATTAGTTAACAAAATTTTAATCTTTTTATTCGACTTATATAATTTGGAAAGTCTTACATATCGTTTTATTTTGGGTCTATACTTTTCCTGTATTTTATAGTCAATGCTAATGTATTGCTTCGAATGCATTTCATTTAAAATCTTTAAAACAGATTTCTTTTGAAGTATTTCTATAATTTCCTTAACAGANAGATTTGATCTATTTAAAGCCTCATAAATTAAAAACTCATCNTCTGACAAAGATGAAAGATTATTTGGNAAATTATTTTTAGAAATTTCCATCTCACTTTCCANTAAAAAAGCAGATGGTATTGCAGATCTATAAACATCACCTATAGAAGCTTGGTAGTATTCAGAAATCCATTGCCAAAACTTTAACTGCAGATCAGGAACTATAGGAGAAGTGTCTAGTACATAATCTATTTTCTTTGCAGAGTAATGCATGGGAGCATTAGAGTCTTTTTTAAAAACTATTGCTGTATATGACTTAGATTTTCCAAATGGAACAACTACTCTGCAACCANTAGAAATATTTTTATTTTGGTCATGTGTTATTGAATATTTGTAAGTTTTATCAAGTGAAAGAGGAATTATAACTTCAATAAAATATTCCATGCATTAAATCTATTTATCTCTTTTCTTAAATCTGGTAAGGGTGGCATTCAATTCAAAACCAAGGAGTAAAATTATAGAATTAAGCCATATGTAAAACATCAAAATAAGAATTGCCCCTATAGATCCGTAAAGTTGGTTGTAGCTAGAGAAATAAGTAATATAAATACCAAATAATTTNGTTGTCATTGCAATAAGTATGGTTGTCATAAAAGCTCCTGGAGAAAAAAATCTCGCTTTTTTACCCTCAATTGTACCAAAATAGTATAGAATAGCAACTGAAATATAAGTTGCCANAATATATAAAATCAATTGACCATATCTTATCCAGTCAATTTTTGAGGATAATTCAGATAGATTTTGTATNAAATACAATTCAAAGAAGACAAAAATTGCTACAGAAAAAAGAAAAAGAAATCCAAGTAAAATTGCAACAAAAATTGAAAACAAATACTGAGGAAAAAAACCTCTAAATATATTTACATGATAGGATTCTTCAAACCTCTCAAAAACGGCATAAACTCCATTTGCTGTAAGAAAAATAGAAAGAAGAAAAACAGAGGATAATAAGCCACCCCTAGGTTTTTGTTTAATATCATTAAAAATTTCCATGAAAAACCCCTGACTTTCAAGTGGAATAAGCTCTTGAATAAATGAAAAAACAACACCATCAAAATTTTCAATAGGTATAAAAGGTATTAAATTTAAAATGAAAAGTAAAAAAGGGAAAAGAGCCATAAAAAAACTAAATGAAACACTCCCTGCTCGAGCGGAAAAAACACCTTTAATTATTCCAGAAAAGTATATTTCAAGTAAATCGTAAAAAGAAAAACCAGGGTATCGTGGAAGTTTTATAGAATCTAAAAAAAGAATGAAATTCCTTAAAATCGGAATTTTTTCAGCTTTTTCTTTCATTAGGAAAATATTATATAACCAAATATAAATTAAATACAAAAATGATTAAGACTATTGACGAAACAAAATCTATAAGTAAATTGTAAAAAACTAAATATGATTCCAATTATTTAAATCTATGAAACTAATTTTTGCAACACATAATGACCATAAGTTGGATGAAGTAAGGTTAATACTTGGGAGAGAAAATTCTATAAGTGGCCTAAAGGAAATAGGATTTTTTGAGTCAATTAATGAAACCGGAAATACCCTTAAAGAAAATTCATTAATAAAAGCAAAATTTGTTTATGAAAAATTTAACCATAATTGTTTTTCTGAAGATACAGGACTTGAAGTAGAGGCTCTTGATAATCAACCTGGAGTCTTTTCAGCAAGATTTGCAGGTGATGAAAAAAACAGTGAAAAAAATATTCAAAAATTATTATCGCTACTAAAAAATAAAAAAAACAGAAAAGCACGATTTAGAACTGTTGTTACTCTTATTTATGACAATAAATTCTACTTTATTGAAGGGAAAGTCAATGGATTAATTCTTCATAAAAAAAGAGGAGTAAACGGTTTTGGATATGATCCGATTTTTTGTCCTTTAGGATACAATAAAAGTTTTGGAGAAATTTCGCAAAATCAAAAAAATCTAATCAGTCACAGATCAATCGCTTTTAGCAAATTAAAAAAATTGATTCAAAATATTTAAATTAATTTTATACTCCTTTTTATTAATTTAGTCAAGAACAATATATTGTTAGTTTTATGAAATGGATGTTTTTTTACATATCCCTTTTTGTTTTTACTTTATTAAAAGGTCAGGATCAAATCCAAGTTTTTTCAGCTGTCGTTGAAAATGAGTCTACAGGATTTCCTATGGAAAGTGTCCATGTTTTGAATCTAACTCAAATTATTGGAACAACAACTGATAAAAACGGAAGGTTTGAAATTAAGGTATCAGCAAACGATACTTTATATTTTTCTTATCTAGGATTTAAACCTTTAAAGGTAGCTGTTACAAATGACTTGATGAAATTTGGAAATGCTAAATTCGAATTGACTGAATTAGCTTTAGCTCTTGAAGAAATCATTTTGAGACCATATCAACTAACTGGAATTTTAGATATNGATGCAAAAAATATACCAATAAACACNGCTAAAAGATATAGCGTATCTGGACTTCCAAATATAGGTTATGAAGCTGGCAATAGAAACCCCTATTCGATAACTAAAACTTTTAAAGCAATTTTAAGTCCTGTCGATTTCCTACATAATCTTTTTAGCCAAAAAGAAAAGCAATTAAGAAAACTTAAAAAAATGAGAGAAGACGATGAAATNAAAAATCTGCTGTCATCTAAATTTAATCGAGAAATCTTAACTCAGCTGCTTTATATTAGTAAGGTAGAGATATATGAGATACTTAGAGGTTGTAACTTTTCGGATACATTCATTAAGGACTCTAATGATCTTCAGATTTTAGAGGCTATTAGTGAATGTTATGATGAATATAGGGTTCTTAAGCTATAGATTTTTCTATNAAATATTCTAAATAAACAAATATTTGAAAAAAGTCTTTGCGAATTGATTTTAAGAATAGCCACCAGAATCTTATCTTTGCACTTCAATTATTTATTTAAATGACATTAAATAAACTTAATGCTATCTCCCCTGTTGATGGAAGATATAATTTAAAAACTAAAGAGCTTAAACCTTTTTTCTCTGAGGAATCTCTTATAAAGTACCGTATAAAAATTGAAATTGAATACTTCATTGCTTTATGNNAAATTCCATTAGTTGAGCTAAAAGGTTTTAGAGATAAAGATTTTGCAAAACTTAGGGACATCTACAATGATTTTTCCTCTAAAGATGCTGAAGAAATTAAAAAAATTGAAAAAAAAACAAATCATGATGTGAAATCCGTTGAATACTTTATCAAAGAAAAGTTTCAACAAATGAAATTTAATGAATACAAAGAGTTTATTCATTTTGCATTAACCTCACAGGACATTAACAATACTGCGATACCATTGTTAATGAAAGATGCGTTAAAAGAAGTTTATTTACCCAACTTAGAAAA
The DNA here is from genome assembly GCA_002702405.1 of Flavobacteriaceae bacterium. The sequence goes on from NZZH01000077.1 coordinate 11,021, forward strand.
TGTTTTGGAATACTTAAATACTCTTTCAAAGGAAAGTCAGAATATTTCAATGCTTGCCAAAACACATGGCCAACCTGCATCACCAACTAGGTTAGGTAAAGAATTAGATGTTTTTATTGAAAGAATCAAAATTCAAAAAGAAAGTCTTCTTAAAATCCCTCATGCTGCAAAACTTGGAGGTGCAAATGGTAATTTTAATGCTCATCACGTAACATATCCCAAAATTAAATGGAAGGATTTTGGTAGAAACTTTGTTGAAAATACTCTAAAACTTAAATATTCATATCCTACAACACAAATTGAACATTATGACTCAATTGCTTCATTGTTTGATAATTTAAAAAGAATAAATACAATTTTAATTGATTTGACCCAAGACATATGGACATATATCTCAATGGAATATTTCAAACAAAAAGTAAATACGAAAGAAGTCGGCTCATCTACCATGCCCCATAAAATTAATCCAATCGATTTTGAAAATGCAGAAGGTAACTTTGGAATTGCTAATGCTCTATTCTCTTACTTTGGTTCTAAATTACCTATATCAAGGCTTCAAAGAGATTTAACTGATAGTACAGTTTTAAGAAATATTGGAATACCTTTTGGACACACTTTAATTGGTTTTAAATCTGTGATAAATGGATTGAAAAAATTAATTGTTAATAAAGAAAAAATAGAGTATGATCTAAATCAAAACTGGATTGTTGTTGCTGAAGCAATTCAAACAGTTTTAAGAAGAGAAAAATATCCAGAACCATATGAAAAGCTCAAAACCCTAACTAGAAATAATACATCTATTGACAAAAACAAAATTCATAATTTTATAAATGAATTAGAAATAAGGGAAGAAGTGAAAAAAGAATTAAAAAAAATTACTCCCCATAACTATACTGGAGTTTAAAATGAACAACAATGAAAAATCAAACTATTAAATTATTTATGAAGCTTTTTATAAAATTCAGTATTGTTTTTCTTTTTCTTTTTATCGCTTGTTCAAAAGAAAAAGATTCTAATGAAGCCGATGAAAACCTTTCTAATGTTGATTCAGATGATATTGTTATAAGTCTCGAAGGAGCTCTTCAGATTAGTGATTTCGTCTGGAAAGGCCTTAATCAATATTATTATTGGCAAGAAGAGGTGTCTGATTTAAATGATCGAAAAGCTCTCAATTCTAGTGAATACGCAAAATATATCAATAATAATCCTGAACCTGAGGAGTTCTTTGAATCTTTAAAACATGAGAACGATCGATTCAGTTATATTAATTCAGATTATGTGGCTCTTCAGAATTCCTTACAAGGAATCGTTGCATCAAATGGAGTTGAATTTGGACTTAGTCTTATGTCTGATGGTCAAAGTGTTTTTGGATATGTAAGGTATATACATGAAAATTCCGATGCGTCTGATAAAAATATCCAAAGGGGAGATATTTTTATAGCCGTAGATGGACAAGATTTAAATGTAAATAATTATGAAGATCTACTTTATGGTGATAATCTAACTTATACTCTTCATATGGCTAGCATAAGTGAAAACACTATTTCATCAAATGGTGAAACAGTAGAGCTAACCAAAGTTGAAAATTTTGAAAAAAATTCTATTCACATTAGTAAAAGCATAGATGTTTCAGGTAAAAAAATTGGATATTTAATGTACACTCAATTTGTAAATACTTTTAATAATGATCTAAATGATATTTTTGCAAGTTTTAAATCTGAAGGTATAAATGATTTAGTTTTAGACCTAAGATATAATGGTGGAGGTTCATTATCAGCCTGTCTTTATTTAGCTAGTATGATAACAGGTCAATTCACTGGAGAAATTTTTGCTCAGCAAGTTTGGAATTCTAAATTAATGGATTACTGGAACAATAATGATCCTGAATCTCTCAAAGATTTATTTGTAGATCAAATGGCAGATGGAACCGCTATAAACTCTTTAAATCTAAATAAAGTTTATATACTTACAACAGGGAGAAGTGCTTCTGCAAGTGAATTGTTAATTAATGGTTTAACATCCCACATAGATGTAATTCAAATTGGTGACACTACTTATGGTAAAAATGTTGGATCAATTACTGTTTACGATTACGTTGATAATCAAGGAACAAAAAATCCTGATCATACCTATGCAATGCAACCAATCGTTTTAAAGATTGCAAATAGTGCTGGATTTGCTGATTATGATAGTGGTTTGAATCCAAATGTAGAATTAAATGAAGATATATCAAATATGGGAGTTCTTGGGGAAGTTTCTGAACCTCTACTTTCTTCTGCAATTAGTCAAATTACAGGTAGTGGAAAAAGGGATTATAAAATTTTATTTCCAATCAAAAATATTATAGATAATCCTAAAGAAAGGCACCTAAATACATTGATTATTGATAATAAAAGTTTATATATAGAATAGATTGTCTCTACCTTACAATCTGTCTCTTCATTAAATATTTAAAAGAAAATATCATAATTGCAGAATAAAAAAGATCTCCGAGAAGGGTATTAATAAAAAAAGGGATTGCCATCATGTAGCAAGCTAAAAATCCCTCTATAGTTAATGGATATCCGTTTAACCACACTCCAAGATTAGTAATGAAAAAAAAGATTATTGAAGAAAAAATAACAGTGACCGTACTGATATTTTTGCTTAATCTTCCATATAGCGTTATTAAAATATAAGATCCGTAGACATAAAATATGGTAGAATGAAATCCTATAAAAAAATCTGAAACAATCATTGCAACAAGAGGG
>NZZH01000028.1 GCA_002702405.1 Flavobacteriaceae bacterium
GCTGAAATGTTTTCTGGAGCTTCAGTTTTTAATCAAGATATATCAAAATGGAATACATCAAATGTAAATAATATGTCAGGTATGTTTAAAGATGCAATTACTTTTAATCAAGATATCTCCAATTGGTGTGTTATAAATATATTGACTCTACCACCAGACTTTTCCGTTAATTCTCCTTTAAGTACTAATAATAAACCTCAATGGGGGACTTGCCCTGGATCTTCTAATATATTTTTAGATACTAATGGGGTTACTATTAAGTGTGAAGATGCTAATGTAGGAGAAAAAGGTTTAGTTAATGGTAAAGAATATCTTGTTGTTGATCAAGCAATTCTTCAGACTATGGTTGATAGTAAAGAGGATGTTACTTGTGTTTGTACTTCTAAGGTAATTAATATGTCAGAAATGTTTAAAGAATATCTTGATTTTAATCAAGACATAGGAAGTTGGGATACCTCTAATGTCACTGATATGAGTGCGATGTTTCAAAATGCTCAAGCTTTTAATCAAGATATAGGAAATTGGAATACATCAACTATTATTAATATGGATTCAATGTTTAATTCAGCCACTTCATTTAACCAGAACATAGGAAATTGGGATATTTCAAAAGTAACAGATATGAGTTTTATGTTTTCCGATGCTTGGTCTTTTAATCAAGATATTGGGAATTGGGATACCTCAAGTGTTGTTGATATGAAAGGGTTATTTGGCACTCTTCCAGGAGAAGTTTCTTTATTTAATCAAGACATAGGAAATTGGAACACTTCAAAAGTTGAAGATATGCAATATATGTTTTATGGAGCTAATTCATTTAATCAAGACATAGGATATTGGAACACTTCTAATGTTACGAGCATGGAGTATATGTTTACTGGGGCTTCTATATTTAATAAGGATATTGGACAATGGGATACTTCTCAGGTAGTTGGTATGAGAAGTATGTTTCAAAAGGCTTCTTCTTTTAATCAAGATATAGGCGATTGGGATACTTCAGAAGTTATAAATATGGCTTGGATGTTTGAAATGGCTATTGTTTTTAATCAGGACATAGGAAGTTGGGATACTTCAAATGTTACAACTATGTTTTCAATGTTTAACGGAGCTAGTGTTTTTAATATAGATATAAGTAATTGGGATATTTCTAGTGTAACAAAAATGGATTCAATGTTTCAAAATGCTTCTTCTTTTAATCAGGACCTATCATCCTGGTGTGTTACGGGCATATTAACTGAACCATCAGATTTTTCAACTAATTCTCCACTTACTTCACAGAATAAACCTTCATGGGGAATATGTGATGATTTGATTGATAGCTCAATTGATTTAATAACCAATTCAGATGATTTTATAGTTTCGAAATTACTCACACCAAAATCAAATAGTATTGAGTCTAAATGGATAATTACTGGAATTAATAGTTATCCAGGAACCATGGTTACAGTTTTTGATAAAAATGGAAATATTGTTTTTACAAGTGAAAATTATAATAATCAGTGGAGTGGATTAAATAAAAAAGGACAACTATTACCAGTGGGAAGCTATTATTACATTGTAAAAAAACCTGGAGAGGACCTTATGTCAGGATGGATTTTCTTAACCTATTAAAAGAAATAAAAACGAAAAAAATAAATAACATATTAAAAGCAATTCTTATAGTTTTATTCTTTACTATAGGTCAAATAGTTTTTTCTCAACAACAGCCATATTTTTTATTTTTTAAACAAAACATGAGTTTAATTAATCCTGCTTCAACTGGAATTGAAGGACAAATGATAGGGATTAATTACAAAACCTCGATGATGGGAGTAGAAAATGGGCCAAAAGTCCAGTCATTGATTTATCATTCAAATGAAAATAGAAATGCCTCATGGGGAATTAGTCTACAAAATGAAAAGGTCAATATTGAATCTTATGGAATAGCCTCTTTTGATTATCGTTATAAATTGCAAATTACTAGTAATACAGAAATAAACTTTGGGCTTAAGGGAGGAGTTTTTTTTAATAGTATTGATATTAATTCAATTGAAAGGGTAACTCAAGAAAGCAATCCTTCGCTTAATTTAGTTAATAACTATTGGAATCCAATTTTAGGTATGGGAGTATTTTTAAAAGGAAATAATTATTTCCTAGGTGTATCTATTAATAATTTATTGAACTCTAACCGTTACCAAGAAGAGAATGGTATAGTTTCTCAAGCTATTGATAAGGGTCAGCTATTNGTTTCTTCTGGTATAGATATTAAAATTAATAATAGTTTAACCTTAAGACCATCCTTGATTTATAGTTTTGTAAAAAATTTGGATAACCAGTTAACGGCGATTACCAATCTAGAGATTATTGATAAAATTTCAATAGGTCTGGGTTTATCAAATAATTATTACACAAATTATCAAGTTTTATTTAAGGGTTTTAAAAATTTTGAATTTGGTTTTGGTTATGAATCTAGAAATGGCATAAATTCTCAGAACCTTACAAGTGCTTTAAAGGCAAATAATACAGAACTTTTATTTAGATATAGAATAATTATCAATAAAGTTAGAAAATCGTCTTGGGATAATTAATATCTATTTTTTATTTAAATAACTAAAAAATAGATGAATTGCTAAACCAACAGGCATAAGCATAATGCCAAAAAATATAGATAATCTCATTACCCATTTATTAGCATTTATTTCAAGAGATTTTAACCATATCCACCTTGTTACAAAGATATCGCCTGCGACCATATGAGCCCAAGTTGCAGTTAAACCAGCTTTTGTCCCTAAACCTGCAGCTAAACCTTCTATAAATCCATCTGGATTTGATGTGCTTGTTGCAAAATCGATCAAGCCTTGTGGGTCAAATCCGATTAAAATAAACCAGATTAATATTGGTCCTAAAAAAAACCAAGGTCCCTTTAAAAGATTTTTTGTTTTTTCTTTTTCAGGATTTATAAGCATAGCAAACCAGAAAGGGCCAATCCATAAAGTAGATAAAATAAAAGTAATATCGTAAAGATCCATAACTATAATTTAAAAACATTTACAATTTAAGAAATCAATAAATTTTTTTTAAATAATTNANNCCAGTTATTGTTNCTGNAGTNATTAAACCAGAAAATAAACCACCACCAACTCCCGCTGTAACAATATCTTGTCCTGTTATATACAATCCTTTTATTTTTGTTTTTGGTTTTAAAAATTTTTGTCTAAAGCGTTCAGGACTATGATCTATTCCATAAAGTGCACCTTTTTTATAGTTTGAGAAATGTTCAGTTGATAAAGGAGTGGAAAGCTCATAGTGTTCAACAGTTCCTTTTAAATGAGGTAATTGATTGTATAGGTGTGTTAATAAACGTTGAGAGAACTCTTCTTTTTTTGATTCATAATCTAAGCCTCTTTTTTTCCAAGTTGTTTTATTCCATTTGGAAAAAGATTCATAAGGCATCATAGTAATAATATCAATAGTGCTTTTTCCTGGATATCTTTTATTCCAATCAGAAAATTTAGAGGAAGGAAAAGAAATGTAAACAAGAGGAAACTCTTCATTGTTATCTTTTGTAAAACGCTCAACACAATTATCATGGTCAAGATCATCTGGATATATCCATAAATTATTTTTAGGAAGCTTTAGATCATCGGAAGATCCTTTAAGACCCACATACAGGCAAATATAACCAACAGACGGTTTAACTTTTTTTAATTTTTCGTCATATTTATGTTTAATACTAATTGAAGAAGGCACTAATTTTTCAAACGTATTAAAAACTCCGGTTCCGCTTATAACTGTATTAGCGTAAATACAATTTTGATCAGTTAATTTGACTCCTTTAGTTTTATTATTTTCTATTATAATTTCATTCACCTCAGCTCTAACTAAAATAGTGCCCCCATTTTTTTCTATAACTTTTCCAATAGTTTCTAGAATTTTCGAAGAACCACCATTTGGCACACTTCCTCCATTCAAATAATGTTTAGCCAAAGAAGCATGCATTGCAAAACTACTTTGTTTGGGAGGGAGACCATAATCTCCATATTGCCCGCAAAGCACTTTTATCAGTTTTTCATTTCTTGTAATTTCACTAAGCACATCGTATGTAGTTCGATCTGAATAATTTAGAAATTTTTTTCTAAAATAATTACTAAGAAAAAAACTCATGATCGGAGACAAAGCTTTTTCTATATAAAATTTTGCTGAAACTTTATTAACTGAAAAGATTAGATCAATGTATTTTTCAATTGCTTTTATTTCATTTGGAAAATATTCACCCATTTTACTCTTAAAATTGTTTACCCCTTTTATAAAGTCAAATCTTTCTTTTCCTATTATAATACTATCATAAACCTCACCCATATCATCCCATTTCAGTTTATTATCTGAAACATAATCAAATAACTTTCTTAATATACTATTAGGTCTTTGAACTTCTCCAATGTAATGAATCCCAACATCCCATTCAAATCCTTTTCTTTTAAATACATGTGTAAATCCTCCAGGAGTATAGTGACGTTCAAGTAATAAAACTTTCCTTCCAGATTTTGCCAGTAATGCACCTGCACATAGACATCCAATTCCTGTACCAATTAAAATGGCATCATAAGATTTATCTAATTTAGGATTTTTTTTATAAGACTGGACCATTATAAACTTTTAATAAATATAGTAGAATAATGAATAATAAAGTTTGATTTTTTTTTGATTTTTAATTATTCAAATATATCTTTCAATTAAATTTAAAAAATGAAAAAATTAATTTTCTTAAATCTGAGAAAAATAATCTTATTAATATTTTTCGCATTTTTTCTAGGATGTAATCCAGAACAAAAAAATCAAAAGTTTTTTTATCCAGGTCAAGAATGGCTTGATAATAATGGAGTACATATAAATGCTCATGGGGGAGGTATTTTATTCCACAATGATAAGTATTATTGGTATGGTGAACATAAAGTGTCAGGTGAGATTGGAAACACTGCTCAGGTAGGGGTTAATGTATATTCATCAAATGATTTATACAATTGGAGAGATGAAGGAATAGCATTAAAAGTAGATGAAAACAACCCTGAATCAGAAATTTCTAAAGGATGCATTTTAGAACGTCCTAAAGTAATTTACAATCAAAAGACTGGAAAATTTGTGATGTGGTTTCATTTAGAATTAAAGGGAGAAGGTTATCTTTCTGCTAGAACAGGAGTTGCAATATCTGATAATCCAAAAGGTCCATTTAATTATTTAAAGTCTTATAGACCAAATGCAGGTATTTGGCCAATAAATGTTCAGAATTTTCATAAACGAAAAATAGCAGATGATATAAAGGATAATTATTGTGGTGGTCCAGCAGGTTGTCTTCCAAAACATGTAGATAGTTTAAACATTTTAGGAAGGGATTTTGAAAAAGGACAAATGTCCAGAGATATGACTTTATTTGTTGATGATGATGGGTTAGCTTATCATTTATATTCGTCTGAAGAAAATAGCACTCTTCACATTTCCCAGTTGTCAGAAGATTACCTTTCACATTCAGGTAAATATGTGCGTGTTTTTGCTGATAGATATATGGAGGCACCATCAATTATGAAAAATAGTAAGGGAAAATATTTTTTTATTGCCTCTGATTGTACAGGTTGGGCCCCTAATGCAGCAAGATCCGCTGTAGCTGAAAATATTTTTGGTCCTTGGAAGGAATTAGGAAACCCTGCCATTGGTAAAGATTCTTTAACTACATTTTATTCTCAAAGTAATTATATACTTCCTGTTCAAGGTAAAGAAGATGCTTTTATTTTTATGGGTGATCGATGGATGCCTAAGAATCCAATTGACGGAAAATATATTTGGTTGCCTTTAAAAATTAAAGATGATAAAGTTATAATGAAGTGGCAAGATAAATGGGATTTAAACACATTTAATTAAAACTTATCATGAATTTTTTCTCAGATTTAGGAAAATTTATTTTAAGAATTTCTTTTTCTCTTATGATGTTAACTCATGGAATATCTAAGGTAGATAGATTATTTGCTGATGAAATAAAGTTTAGTGATCCGATAGGCATAGGATCATTTTTGTCCCTTATTTTGATTGCTTTTGCTGAATTTGTTGCACCTATTTTTATATTAATAGGTTTTAAAAGTCGATGGTTTTCAATATTTCCAGTAATTGGAATGGCAGTAGCTGCTTTTGTTTCTCATTGGGAAGATCCATTTCCTAGGAAGGAAAAAGCTTTATTATTTATGTTTGGGTTTTTAGTAATTGCAATGATAGGTCCTGGAAAATATTCAATAGATAAAAAGTGATATATATTTATAAATATTCTAATAAGTAGTTATTATTTCAATAACTCCAAAAGCACCCCTTGTACCATATTTAGTTGCATCAGAATGTTTTAATACTTTAACATCTTTAATCACTCTTGATAGAGATTGAACCCCACCAGGAGCATTTCCTACAGGCACACCATCAATAACCCATAAAGGTTGTCTAACATTTACACTATTAAAAGAATTTCCAACTGAACTGGCACCAGCACCTAAGGTAGAAACGGGGACTAATATTGGTATACCATTTACATTTTGAGTTACTTTTGCACCTAAGTGGTATCTAAGTGCTTGAACCCAGTCTTTAGCATTTATATCAACACCATATTCATTAAGCCCCATTCGCTTGAACTTTTCTTGTTTTTTTTGTTCTCTACGTTCTTTTTTAAGTTGATTTTTAAGTTCTTTTTGTTCCTTTTTAGTCAATTTATTTTCATTTACTTTTATTGATTGAGCATATATCGATGTTGTTAATAGTAAAGAAAATATTAATAATAATTTTTTCATTTTTTTGGTTTATGGTTTAGTGTTATAAACACTTTCAAATATAGATAAAAAATAAATTTTTTTAATTACATTTTTTTGTCTCAATTATAAAAAATAATTTTTTCCTAAATTTAAAAATCCTAAAAATGATAATGAAACAAATAAACTTATTTTTAGTATTTATTCTTTTATTTTCTTGTTCTAAAAAAATTGACAGAAAAGAGTTAAATATTTTAAATCAAAACTCTGAAAAATGGAATGAATATCTAGGAGATAAAGCAAGAACTCATTATTCATCTTTAAATCAAATAAATAAATTTAATGTAAAAACCTTAATAAAAGTATGGGAATACAAGTCTGGGGATCTTAATGGAAAAAATACAACTCAAATTCAATGTAGTCCAATCGTAATAGACTCTATTTTATACGGAACTAATCCTGTTACAAAACTATTTGCTGTTAATGCGAAAACAGGAAAAGAGCTTTGGAAATTTGATCATGGTCAAGATGTAGGTCCTGGATGGTGGGGTGTTAATAGAGGTTTAATTTATTGGGATGACAAAGCTGATGGAAGAATAATTTATACCTCAGGAAGTTACATTTACGCAGTTGATGCTTTAACTGGAAAAATTGAGAATACTTTTGGAGAAAACGGCAAAATTGATTTAAGAAAAAACCTTGGAAGACCATTTGAATCATTATCTGTAGTTGCTAATACTCCAGGGGTTATTTATAAAAATATATTAATTCAAGGAACTAGAGTACATGAAGGACCTGGGGCATCACCCGGTCATATTCGAGCTTATGATTTAGTTACAGGTTCTTTAGTATGGAGATTCAATACAATTCCACAACCAGGTGAATATGGATATGACACATGGCCCAAAGATGCTTATAAGTACGTTGGAGGAGCAAACTCATGGGCAGGAATGACCTTGGATGAAGAAACAGGCATAGTATATATTCCAACTGGTTCTGCATCATATGATTTTTGGGGGGGGAATAGAAAGGGTGAAAATTTGTTTGCAAATTCTTTAATTGCATTAGACGCTAGTATAGGGAAACGTTTATGGCACTTTCAATTTGTTCATCATGATCTTTGGGATAGAGATTTGCCAGCTCCTCCAAATTTAGTTAATATAAAAAAAGATGGAAAATTAATTAAAGCTGTTGCACAGGTAACTAAATCTGGCCATGTTTTTGTTTTTGACAGAAAAAATGGAAATCATGTTTTTCCAGTAAAAGAATTTCCATTTCCAAAATCTGAACTTGAGGATGAAGAATCTTGGCCTACTCAGCCCCTACCTACAAAAATACCTCCTTTTGCAAGACAAGAATTTACTAAAGATATGATAAACGATATGTTTCCAAACTCAAAGGCTCTTCTTGCATGGACACCAAATCAAAAAGAAAAGGTTTCAGATAAAACTATTAAAGAAGTTTGGGAAACTTTAAATTCTCAAGGGCAATTTCATCCCCATAGTGAAACAAAAAGATCAATCACATTTCCTGGTTTAGATGGTGGGGCAGAGTGGGGAGGAGCAGCATTTGACCCTAATACAGGCTGGTTATATGTAAATTCTAATGAAATGGCTTGGGTTTCAATTGCAAATAAATATGATAATCCTAAAGAATGGGAATGGCAGTTAAAGAAAGATCCTATAAAAAGTTATGGTAAATCAATTTATTCTCAACAATGTTCTAGATGTCATGGGGCTGGTCTAGATGGGATGTCAAATATTCCAGGTTTAAAAAATTTAAAAAATAAATTTAACAAACTAGAATTGTCCGCTATAATAAAAAAAGGTAAAGGAAGTATGATGCCAATGCCTCAAGTTTCTGAAAGTCAGATTAAAGCGATGACTTCATATTTATTAGATGATGATACCATTGATTTAGATTTAAATTCTTATAGAGAACTTGATCCAAACATTGTACCATATTCTATAGATTATTTTGGAAGATTTATGGATGAAAATGGTTACCCAGCAGTTAAACCGCCTTGGGGAACGTTAAATGCTATAGATCTTAATAAAGGTGAAATTGTGTGGCAAGTTCCTCTAGGGGAATATGAAGAGTTAACTAATCAAGGGTTTGCTAAAACAGGTACAGAAAATTATGGAGGGCCTATTTTAACTGATGGAGGATTAATATTTATAGGAGCTACTAATGATGAATATTTTAGAGCTTTTGATAAAAAAACTGGACAAGAAATTTGGAAAGTTAAATTGCCTGCCGGAGGTTACGCTACTCCAATTACATATCAAATAGAAGGGAAACAATATGTAGTTATTGCTTGTGGAGGGGGCAAGATGGGTACTAAATCTGGAGATTCATATATAGCTTTTGCTTTAAATTAAATTATAATAAAATTTATTTAAATATGTCTGAAATAAAATTAAATTATTCTATAGATGAAATGCAGAATGCTCTTGTTAAAATAATTGAGCAAATGAAAAACTCTAATTGGTTTCCTGAAATTATTTTAAGTATCAATAGAGGTGGGTGTATTGCAGGGGTCTATTTGTCTCATAAAATTGAAATACCTCATAAAGTAATTGATATTCAATTAAGAGATAGTTCAATTACTCCAAATTTTTCTGTTTTGAATGATAGTTTATCTAAGTATAAAAGAGTATTAATTATTGATGATATTAATGACACAGGAAACACCCTCATTTTAATTAAAGACCATTCTGTTAAATATCAATCTGAAATACGTTTCGCTGCTTTAATTAATAATATTAATAGTAAAACAAAAATAGATTTTCAGGGACAACTAATTGACAAATCTAAAAATCCAGTTTGGTATATATTTCCATGGGAAAAGTGGTAGAATTAATTTAAAATAATTAATGTTTAAAAATATATCAAAAACACTTTTAGGTTTAGTCTTATTACATATAAGTATTACAACTTTGTCAAATGCTTTAGTTGCAATTCCTATTGAACTTTTAGGATATAAAATTACATGGGCGGCTTTTGTTTTCCCACTAGTTGTAGTAGCTACGGATTTAACGATTAGGCTTTTAGGTAAATCAATAGCACAGAAAACAATAATTTACACTTATCCTTTTGCAATTATTTCATCAATTTTAATTGTTTATTTAGAAGGAAATCCTCAATCAGTAGCATTTAGAATTGGTTTTGCCAGCGCTACAGCTTATGCTTTAGGAATATTAATAGACATATATGCTTTTCAATCAATTAGAGACAGATATTCTACTTGGTGGATAGCTCCTGCTTTATCTACAGTAATATCTAATATAATTGACACATATGTTTTCTTTTTTACCGCATTTTCTGGTTCTGAAGATATATTTATGGCTTCAAATTGGTTTGAAATTGCAGGGAATCAAACAGTTTTAAAAATTGTTATTGGTTTGTTATTCTTTTTACCTGCTTATGGATTATTACTTAATTTTCTTTTAAAAAAAATTACTAAACAAAAATAAAGACGGAAATTATTATTAAAGTAATTATAAGGACAGAATAAATAAACCAAATTTTAGGTTTTTCTTTTTTTAATTCATCAGAAATAGTCCATATTCCTCCAGCAATTGCAAAAGAAAGCCATGATAGAAAATCTAATTTAATATTGTAGAAAGATTTATATAAAAACTCAACAGAAACACCTAGAATTAAAATTATAAAACCTATCCATCCTAAATGTTTATTAATCCATTCTTTCATAAATATATCATAAAAAATCAGCGAATTATTTAGATTTTATTTCTTTTTTATTTATGTATTTATTCCGAAATGAATAATTAATTCCAATGTTCCAATCAAAACTTTTTCCAGTAAAATTTCCAAAATCAACAGCTTTATTCATAATGCTAGAAATACTAATTGGAGAGTTAGTAAATCTAAATGAAATGTTTTGTGCTGCAAAAATTCCGGTTTGATTATCTACTTTAGGAAAATATATTTCGGGGATCCAATTAATAGTTATTATATCACCTAGTTTAATATTTCCTATTTGAGATTTAAAAGATAGCATTCTAGCTATATTAGGTTGCTCTTGATTTTTTACAATTGGAAAGGCATTAAAAAATGTAAAACCAAATTTAAAATTTGAAGTAATTGAATAGAAAAAATCTATAGTTGATACAGTACTTACCCATGGAGAAAATGCTTTTTGCTCAATATTATTTTTTTTATATGATATTTTATGGAAGTATAGCCCAGGAATAAATTGACTAAATATTAAATTATATTTTTCATTATTAATTAGTTTATAACTCCAAATAAAGTCAAATACCCATGGTCTTAATCCATTAAGATCAAAACTTAAAGAGGGATTAAAACTAAAACGGTCACCACCTAAAGATAAATTAATTACAGTTGCAGGTTTTCCTAAAGTAAATAAAGGAATAAAGGAAAACCCATTGTTTGAAAAATTTATATTTCCATTAAAATAAAACTCTTTTTCTATAGTATTTTTTTGAGAAAAAAGAACGTTAGAAAAAAAGAGTAATAAAAGAACAATATAATTTTTCAGGGTTTTATTATTTTAAAGTTGATATATAAATTGAGAATAAAATTAAAAATAAATTTATTAAGCTATTTTTTTAGTTTTTATTTCAACAATAAATCTATTTAAAGTGTCAGTTTTTTTATAATAATAAATTCTTATATTTTCTATTTTTGGAATTAAATTTTTAATTTTTCTGTAAGTTTTATATTTATGCTTTTTAGATAAAATTTTACTATTTATTTTAACAATAGTTTCTCCTTTTAAGTCAAATTCATATAAAGATTTATTATCAAAGCTGCTTAAATTAATTTTTAAAAAAAAATTGTTTTTCCAAAATTTGTTACTTAAAAGGAGCTTTATAAACTTATCTCTCTCCTTAAAAGAATAAGCTTTGTTCAATATATTTATAACTGGAATAGCTTTTTCTTCAACTTCAACTTCTTTTAAAACTATTTTCTTTCCTTGAGAAAAAGATTTTGAAAATGTATTAGAAAAGAATAAAATTGTTAAAAAGAAAAATTTTAAAAAAACACTTTTCTTAAATAAGAATTTTTGGCATTTCATATTATGATATAATTTGCCAGAAATAAATTATTTTTTTCATTATGATTTAATTTATGGTTATAATAAATTCAAATATATATAATACTTAATATTTATAACATATATTTAATTTTTTAGATTAAAAAATAATGAAATCAGAAATTCAAGGAGCTGAAATTTCATGGTTTGCTCCTATATGTGATGGAGACGATGCTTTTTTGGGTGAGAGAAACCCTAAATATAAAAGTTCTTGGGAAAACACTTCTTCTATAATCAAGACTGCTGACAGACTTGGGTATTCAAATGTTTTGTGCCCCTCTTCTTATCAGGTGGGTCAAGATACATTGTCTTTTGTTTCGGCAATGGCTCCTCTAACTAAACAAATTAACTTTTTAGCTGCTGTAAGATGCGGAGAAATTCATCCTCCAATGCTTGCAAGAACTATAGCTACTTTAGATCATATTTTAAAGGGAAGATTAACGATAAATATTATATCCTCAGATTTGCCCGGAATGAAATTAGAATCTTCTGAAAGATACTTAAGATCTAGAGAAGTTATTCAGATATTAAAACAATCTTGGACCCAAGATAATATTAATTTTAAAGGAAAATTTTATAATATCAATTTGCCATCTGCTCCTGTTAAACCATATCAACAAAATGGAGGTCCTTTACTCTATTTTGGCGGTTACTCTCCAGATGGAATAGATTTATGTGCAGAGTATTGTGATGTTTATTTAATGTGGCCTGATACTGAAGAAAATATAATGGAATTAATTAATAATATGAAACAAAAAGCATCTTTATTTGAAAGAACAGTTCAATTTGGATTAAGAGTTCATGTTATTGTTAGAGAAACTGAA
>NZZH01000078.1 GCA_002702405.1 Flavobacteriaceae bacterium
TGTTTTATGGCTTTTCGCATGTTTAATTTTTGAGATTGACCAACCATTTCATTTATATTTCTATAACCTAATTTTGCCATGATTTGCCTTAATTCTTCAGCTACATAATGCATAAAATTGATAACATGCTCAGGCTTACCAGAAAAATTTTTACGTAACTCAGGATCTTGAGTAGCGATCCCAACGGGACATGTGTTAAGATGGCATGCACGCATCATAATGCATCCAGATGCAACAAGTGGTGCTGTTGAAAAACCAAATTCTTCAGCGCCCAAAAGACAAGCTATCGCGACATCTCTTCCGGTTTTCATTTGTCCATCACATTCTAATACTATACGTGATCTTAAGTCGTTTAGAACCAAGGTTTGCTGTGCTTCAGCAATACCAAGTTCCCAGGGCAGACCAGCATGTTTCAGCGAAGTTAAGGGGGAAGCTCCAGTTCCACCATCATATCCAGATATCAAAATCACATCCGCTTTTGCTTTAGAAACTCCAGCTGCTATAGTTCCAACACCAACTTCTGAAACGAGTTTAACATTAATTCGAGCTTCTCTATTTGCATTTTTAAGATCAAATATTAGTTGTGCTAGGTCTTCTATTGAGTATATGTCGTGATGAGGAGGAGGAGAAATTAAACCAACATAAGGGGTTGAATTTCTAACCGATGCAATATAGTGATCAACTTTATTTCCAGGGAGTTGACCTCCTTCACCAGGTTTAGCTCCTTGTGCCATTTTTATTTGTATTTCCTTTGCATTTGTTAAAAAATTACTAGAAACTCCAAATCTCCCAGAGGCAACTTGTTTAATAGCACTGTTTTTTGAATCTCCATTTTTATCTTTTATGAATCTTTTTGAATCTTCGCCTCCCTCTCCAGAATTACTCTTACCCCCCAATCGATTCATTGCAATTGCAAGATTTTCATGCGCCTCAGAACTCAACGAACCTAATGACATTGCACCAGTTTTAAATCTTTTAACTATTTCAGTCCAAGGTTCTACTTTCTCTATTGGGATTGGGGTATAATTTTTAAATTCAAACAAGCCTCTCAAAGTCATTAGTTTTTCATTTTGATTATTTATCATTTTTGAATAAACTTCATAACTTTTATAGCTTGATTGTCGAACTGATTGTTGGAGTTTAGAAATAGTTAGCGGATTAAATAGATGCTCTTCTCCATTTCTCCTCCATCTATATTCTCCACCTATTTCAAGAGATAATCCATCAATAGTTTTTTCATTNTAGTNNTTTTTTATGTCTTTTAGATATTTCGTTTTCAATTTCTTTGAGACCAATACCCTCAATTCTGGTAGGGGTTTCTGAAAAGAATTTGTTTATAAAATTTTGATTCAATCCAAGAGCCTCAAAAATTTGAGCACCGCGATAAGAATGAAGGGTAGAGATACCAATTTTGTTCATTATTTTAACAATTCCTTTTGCAATGGCTTTATTGAAATTGTCGATTGCTTTATTACTGTTTATTTTAATAATATTATTTTTTACTTGCCATTCAATAATTTCATTTACCATGTAGGGATTAATCGCACTAGCTCCATATCCAAAAAGGAGAGAGAAATGGTGAGGCTCTCTTGGTTCTGCAGATTCTATTATAATATCAAACTTTGATCTTTTTTTGATCTTTTTTAATCCATGATGAACATGAGAGCATGCTAATAGCATTGGTATAGGAGCCATATCTATTGAGGTGCTTCTGTCAGATAAAATAATTATGTTTACTCCATTTTGAAGAGCTTCAGAAACTTTTGAAATAATTTCATTTAATGATTTTTTAATTCCTTTAATACCATCATTAATTTTATATAAAACTTCAATAGAAGTAGTTTTAAAATCTTTATGTTCTATGTATTTTATTTTATCTAAATCTTCATTAGATATGACAGGATTTTTAATAAACATTTTTTTACATTGTTCAGGACAGATTTCAAAAATATTAACGTCATTACCTATTGTTAAACTAGTATCTGTTATTATTTCTTCTCTGATTCCATCTAAAGGAGGATTTGTTACTTGAGCAAAAAGTTGTTTGAAATAGTTATAAATNAGCTGCGGACGATCTGATAGAACTGCAAGGGGAGTATCATTTCCCATGGCTCCGATTGATTCTTTAGCTTCAGTCGCCATAGGAGAAATAATTGTTTTTAAGTCTTCTTGAGTATAACCAAATAGTCTTAACCTGGTTTCAAAAGGTTCTTTTTCTGTAGGAGTAATATTTCCGGTATATTTTATGTTCTTAAGAGGTAACAAGTTATTTTTTAACCACTTTTTGTATGGATATTTTTTTACAACTTCCATTTTAATCTCTTCATCTTCAATAATTCTTCCTTCATCCATATTAACTAAAAACATCTTACCAGGTTCTAACCTACCATGTTTTAAAATGTTATCAGGTTTAATATCAAGAACTCCTGTTTCAGAAGACATTATTACATATCCGTCTTTTGTAACAGAATATCTTGATGGCCTCAAACCATTTCTGTCTAGTAGAGCGCCTAAAAATTTTCCATCTGTAAAAGGAATAGAAGCTGGTCCATCCCAAGGTTCCATAATGCATGAATTATATTTATAAAAAGACTTTTTATTTTCGTTCATAAAAAAATGTTTTTCCCAAGCTTCAGGCACTAACATCATCATAACTTCTGGAAGCGTTCTTCCAGTTAGTAGAAGAAATTCAACTACCATATCCATTGATGCTGAGTCAGATTTATCTGGAACTATGACAGGAGAAATTTTTTTCATGTCTTTTCCAAAAAGGTCACTAGTAAATATTTCTTCTCTAGTTTTCATCCTACTTAGATTACCACGGAAAGTGTTAATTTCCCCATTGTGACACATGTGTCTAAAAGGTTGAGCCAAATCCCAAGTAGGGAAAGTGTTAGTTGAAAATCTTTGGTGAACTAATGCTAATTTTGTGACAAGATTTGGATCATTTAGATCAACAAAATATTTNCCAATATCTTGAGGAGTTAAAAGTCCTTTATAAATAATTGTTCTTAGAGAAAGGCTAGAGAAATAGAAGTAATCTTTTTGAGATAATTTGGAATTTCTAATTAAATTTTCTGATGCTTTTCTAGCTATATAAAGCTTGATATTAAATTCTATTTCAGAAATTTCTTTTTCTCCTTTAGAAATAAAAACTTGACTAAAATAAGGCTCCGTTTTTGAAGCGATTTTGCCCAAATGTTTTTCATCTACCGGCACATTTCTCCAACCTATAACACTAAGCCCCTGCTTTAAAATTTCTTTTTCAAAAGACTTTATGCAAATTTCCCTTTCATTTTTTTTAGANGGNAGAAANGTCATTCCAACCGCATACTCATTTATTTTTGGAATTTTAAAATTGCATTTATCTATGAAGAAATCATGGGGAATTTCAATTAATATTCCAGCTCCGTCTCCAGTCTTTCCATCAGAACTAACGGCTCCTCTATGTTCAAGTTTACACAATATGTCTAAAGCTTTGTGTATGATATCATTTGTTTTTTTTCCTTTGAGACTACAAATAAAACCAGCTCCACAATTATCGTGTTCATATTTAGGTGAGTAAAGTCCTTGCTCTTTAGGGAACATAGATTAAGTTTTGAGAAGTACAAAAATAAATTATATGGGATATAAACCGATATTATTACATTATAAATAGACAATAATTATCAAATATTAATTTTTGGCTTGATATATTTAGAAATAATTAATTTATTTAAGAATTTGTAATTATTTCATAAAGAAATACGTATAATATTTTATTATTAGAAAAAAATAAGAAGATTGTTAAATAGAAATTATAATGTAATAGGAGTGATGTCTGGAACTTCATTGGATGGAATTGATATGACTTATGTTAATTTCCAAAAAAACAAATTTTGGGAATACAAAATTCTTTTTGCTAAAACTTTTAAATATGATGATTTATGGAAAAAAAAGCTTGAATGTTCTCAAGATTTAAATAGTAATGAGCTTAAAATTTTAAATGAGCAGTATACCNAGTTTTTAGCTTATAAGATCAATAAGTTTATTGAGGAAAATTCAATTAAAGAAATTGATTTTATTGGATCACATGGGCATACAATTTTTCACAAACCTTCTGCTGGATATACTTTTCAAATTGGCAATATTCAAAATTTAGCTAATTATGTTGGNAAAACCATCATTTGCGATTTTAGAATTGGTGATATCATGCTTGGTGGACAAGGTGCTCCTCTCGTTCCNATNGGAGATTTATTACTTTTTAAAAATCATGATACCTGTCTAAATCTTGGTGGATTTNCAAATATTTCTATCAAAAAGAATAATAAAATAATAGCATACGATATATGCGCAGTAAATACAGTTTTTAATTTCCTTTCAAAAAAAATAAAATTAGAATTTGACAATGAAGGCTCAAATGCAAGAAAAGGTAAATTGATTAAAGATTTATATGATAAACTTGAAAATTTAAAATACTATAGTCTTAACCCACCCAAATCACTCGGGATTGAATGGGTAAAATCAAAAGTATTTCCATTACTAGAACATTTTTCTAGTTATTCAGTTTATGATTTAATGCATACTTATTTAGTTCACATTTCTAAAGAAATTGCCAAAAACTTGAATCAATCTAATTCTGTGTTGATTACTGGAGGAGGTGCTTATAATTCATTTCTTATTGAACAAATAAGAAAACATACAAAGGCAGAATTGATTTTACCAGAAAGATTATTAATTGAGTATAAAGAAGCTATAATTTTTGGTTTTTTGGGAGTTCTAAAATTCAGAAAAGAAATAAACTGCTTAAAATCAGTTACTGGATCAAAAAAAAATCATTCCTCGGGTAAAATCTTTTATCCTTANGTTATTTTTTTTAATTTGCTTNTTTTTATCTATAATATGGAAATAATTTTAATATCTATTTTTGCTCTTGGATATCTCTTTATTACTCTTGAGCACAGTCTAAAAATAGATAAGTTAATTCCTGCGCTTGGAATGATGGCAATACTTTGGGCCCTAATTTCACTATCCCATTTGCCTGTTTTTGAAGTAAATACAGCATTAAAAGAACTTGAGCCTACTCATATTGATGAAGTATTATTGCATCATCTTGGTAAAACTGCTGAAATTTTAATCTTTCTTTTAGGAGCAATGACAATCGTTGAAATAATAGACTATTTCAATGGTTTTTTTACAATTAAAAGTTTTATTAAGACGACAAGTAAAAAAGGTCTTTTATATATTTTCGCATTTCTTGCTTTCATTTTATCTGCAATTATTGATAATCTAACAGCAACAATAGTTTTGATAACCATCTTACAAAAGGTTGTAAAAGATAGAAATACAAGACTTTGGTTNGCTGGTTTGATTGTAATTTGTGCCAATGCTGGTGGAGCTTGGTCACCTATAGGCGATGTAACGACTACGATGTTATGGATTGGAAAAAAAGTATCAACGGTGAAATTAATTTCATACCTCTTAATTCCATCAATTGTTTGCGCAATAGTTCCTGTTATTGCGGCAACTTTTTTACCTGCTTTTAAAGGGAATATATCAAATCAAGGCAGTGATGATAAAGATGCTCCTGACAGAAGAGGTGCAGTAATGTTATATTTAGGCCTCTCTGCAATTATCTTTGTCCCTGTTTTTAAAGTAGTTACCAATTTGCCACCATATGTTGGAATGATGTTGTCTTTGGCTGTTGTAGCTACTTTTGCAGAAATTTTAAGTAAATCAAAAATAAATATAACTTCAATTGACGAAATTCATGACGAGGATTCTAGCCATAGTCCTGTCCATAAATCATTATCTAAGATTGAACTGCCTAGTATTTTATTTTTTCTTGGTATTTTAATGGCAGTTGCTGCACTGGAGTCACTTGGGATGCTATTTGAATTTGCTGGTCTACTAAACGATACTATTCCCAACACGGATATAGTAGTTATGCTTCTAGGAATTGGCTCAGCTGTAATTGATAATGTTCCATTGGTAGCTGCTAGTATGGGAATGTTTTCAGAATTAATCGATGATCCCTTGTGGCATTTTATTGCATTTTCTGCTGGCACAGGTGGAAGTATGCTAATTATTGGATCTGCTGCAGGAGTTGTTGCAATGGGAATGGAAAGAATTGACTTTTTTTGGTACCTAAAAAAAATAACTTGGCTTGCAGCAATAGGTTTTTTAGCTGGCTCTTTTACCTTTATTTTATTAAGAAATTTTTTTCTATAGAATAAAATTTTTTATCAAAAAAAACGTTTTAATAATAATTTATTTAAATAAAAAATGTTTTTAATTTTTCAAGAATCTCCATTACAAACAAAAAAATCTATTTCTTTAATTGAGCTTATTATTAGTTCAGGTCTAGGTGCTCAAATTATAATAGGAGTCTTATTTATATTGCTATTGGTAGTTGTATATATTTATTTCGAAAGATTATTTGNTATAAAATCAGCATCTAAGTTGAGTGTTAATTTCATGAATCAAATTAGGACTTATGTTTTAAATCATAAATTAGATGGTGCTCTGAATTTATGTTTAAAAGAAGATAAACCTGTAGCAAGATTAATTTCAAAGGGNATTTCAAGAATTGGAAGACCACTAGAAGATATAAATACTGCAATTGAAAATGCAGGTAGAATTGAGGTTTATAAACTTGAGAGAAATGTTAGTGTTTTAGCAACTATTTCTGGAGCAGCACCAATGATAGGTTTTTTGGGAACTGTAATAGGAATGATTATTTCNATTTTTGAAATTTCTAATGCCGGCGGTAATATTGACATGCAATTATTATCAAGTGGATTATACACTGCAATGACTACTACAGTGGCAGGNCTAATAGTTGGAATATTTGGTTATATTACATACAATCACCTTGTTGTTAAGACCAATAAAGTAGTTCATCAAATGGAAGCTAATACATTAGATTTTTTTGATTTATTAAACGAGCCTGCTTAAATGAATTTAAAAGGAAGAAATAAGATTACTCCNGAGTTTAGTATGTCTTCCATGACTGATATTGTTTTTTTGCTTTTGATTTTTTTTATGATAGCATCNACTCTTGCCAAAGAGCTAAATACTATTGATATAAAATTACCTGAGGCAAAAGGAAAAACAGAAAACAGGAATACTGTTTATGTCACAATAAATAACAAATCAGAATTTTATGTTAACTCTAACCGAGTTTCAAAGTCTAAAATAAGAAATGAACTTTTAAAAGAATTAAACGAAACTTCATCAAAATCACTAGTCTTAAGAGCAGAACAAAAAGTTCCATTAGATGAAGTTGTATATNTTATGGATTTNGCAAATAAGAATGGAATTAANGTAGTTTTAGCAGTTGACTCAAAATGAATTTTTTAAATACACCTCACAAAAAAAAATCAGCAATAATAACTTTTTTTTCAGGTTTGACACTTTTTTTGATTTTTTTTCTTTTTGGACTTAACTATCTAGATCCACCCATAACTTATGGAATGGAAGTTAGTTTTGGAGTTTCAGATAGGGGAGGATTTGCTCAAGAACAGGAAATCAATCAAAGCATAAAAGAAGAAGAAAAAAGTGAAGGAACAAATGCAAATGAGCCTCAATTNTCTAATTCAAAAAATGTTGTAGTTCAGAAANAAAGTAATATTTCAGTTGATAATAAGGTTGATAAAGAAGAAACAACTTCATCAAATAAAGATAAAAAAGTCATTGAAGAGCAAAATCAAGAAATAGATGATAACACAAAAAGTATACTGTCTAATTTAGTTAATCAAAATGATCAAAAGGCAAAGATCAATTCTTTAAAGGGAGATGACAATACAAATGATATTAAAGGTCAAAATTCTGGAAATCCATACATAAATACTTATATAAATATTGAGGGATTTAAAGATCTTAATAATGGTTATGGTCTTAATGGAAGAAGTCTCAAATCAAATGGAAGCGTTGTTCANGAATGTAATGAGGAAGGAATTGTTGTTGTGAGAATAACTGTTAATNCAAAAGGTAAGGTAGTAGATGCAAAACCTGGTGTTAGAGGAAGCTCGAATATTCATCCTTGTCTTTTAAAACCCGCTATTGAAACTGCTTTTCTACATGAATGGTATCCAGACACTAAAGCACCTTCAAAGCAAATAGGTTTTGTAGTTGTTAATTTTAAAATTAGAAAGTAGCCCTTGAAAAGTTACGATCAGACCATTTCATGGATGTTTTCAAATCTTCCCATGTATCAAAATTTGGGAGCAGTTGCNTATCGTCCTGATTTATCNAGGATGAATAAATTATCATCCTATTTAAATGAGCCTCAAAATAAATTTAAATCAATTCATATTGCTGGAACTAATGGAAAAGGTTCAACAGCTCACATGTTGTCTTCTATAATTCAAGAAGCCGGATACAAGGTCGGGTTATACACATCTCCTCATTTAAAAGAATTTAGAGAAAGAATTACTGTTAANAACATACAAATAGAGAAAAGTTATGTAACTAAATTTATTTCAGAAAATAAATTTTTTTTTACATCAAATAAGTTCTCTTTTTTTGAAATGACAGTGGGATTAGCTTTTTATTACTTTGCCCAGAAGAAAGTTGATATAGCAATTATTGAAGTTGGAATGGGGGGCAGGCTTGATGCTACAAATATTTTGAATCCTGAAGTTTCAATAATCACAAACATTGGTTTAGATCATACAAAATTTTTAGGAGATAATTTATCAGATATCGCATTTGAAAAGGCGGGAATAATTAAGCAAGATACTCCTGTTGTTATAGGCGAAACAACAAAGGAAACAAAGCTTGTATTTCAAAAAAAAGCCAGTGAAATGTCAGCACCAATAATCTTTTCTGAGAGTGAAAAAATAGACCATTACAATTCTGATCTCAAGGGGATCGTACAACAGAAAAATATTAGGACAGTTGTTAGTGCACTAAAATTTCTTAAAAATTATAAAATAACAAAGAGGAATATTACCGATGGACTTTTAAATATTATAAAAAACACATCATTTAGAGGAAGATGGCAAGTGATTAAAAAAAATCCATTAATAATTTTTGATTTGGCACATAATGTTGAAGCAATGACTTATGTTGCTAATCAACTCTCAGAATTTTCAAGTAAAGAACTTCATTTAGTTCTTGGTTTTGTAGGAGATAAACCTGTTTCAGAAATAATAAATTTATTTCCGCTAGATTCAAAATTTTATTTTTCTTCTCCAATGCTAGAAAGAGCNTTTCCATTAAATGATCTTGAAAGATTAGGTCAAAATTTAAATTTAAATTTCAATATTTATTCATCTGTTTTAAAAGCTTTTGAGTCAGCTAAAAATAAAGCGAAAAAAAATGATATAATTTTTGTTGGAGGAAGTACATTTGTCCTTTCTGAAATATTATGATGTAAATAGTTGCTCCGGCAGGAATCGAACCTGCATCTAAAGTTTAGGAAACTTTTGTTCTATCCGTTGAACTACGGAGCAAAGGTTTATAGGTAGAAAATTTTTTCCTCAATTGATTTCCATAAGAGAAGACATGCTACGGTATTATAAGGAGACCATTTAGTGGTTAATTCATCTAATATAATACCATCCACTTCTTTATATTTATAATTTTGCTTGATACTATTAATGATTGCTAAATCTTTACTTGAAAAAACATTTTCTCTAAATAAAACAAACATAAGAAACATTTTAGCAGTCCATGATCCAATTCCTTTAATTTTAGTTAGCTCGTCTATAATTTCTGTATTATTATGTTTTTCAAAATCAAAATTTGATGATTTGAAATATGCATAGATATTTTTTATGTATTCACATTTTCTAGAAGAAATACCAATTAATTTTAGTTTATTTAAATCCAAATCCAAAAGTTCTTGATTTGAAATATTTTTGATTAGTTTATTAAATCTTTTATTTATTGNAATTGCTGCCTTAAAGCTAACTTGTTGTTCAATAATTAAATTTGCAATTGCTTTGGAGTAGTTAGAGTCATATCTGTCATCAAAAGTTATTTTATGNCCGAATTTTNNAATTAGAAAATCCATTACTTTATCTGATTTNAGATGTCCAAAAGCATTAGAAAAATCATATCCCATTTAAAACTATTTAAGTATTATTGAGTTNTAATCAATNTCAGTTATTGATTCATATCTTGTNAAGACATAGTCTATATTTTTCCTAATTCTTTGTAAGTTTATGTTTAGCATAAGATATTGTTAAATATAAAATAATTTAGATAAGTGTCTTTGGATTTAAAGAATTTGATAAAAAAAGAATATGGATTGGATGTTATCCTAGTTAATAAGTTTAAAGGGTATGAAAATGATAATTATTTTATTAAGACAGATAAAAATAAATTTGTTCTTAAGTTATATTCTGATCTAACTTTAAAGTTCATCTTAAAAGCTGAAAACGAATTTTTACTATTTCTTCAAAAACAAGACAACAAAGACCATTATCCAAAACCTATATTATTAAAAAAAGGTGGATATNTTAAAAAAGTAAGNCATANAGGCAAACTAATTTTAATCAGGATGCTTTCCTATTTAGAAGGAGATTTTATNGCTGAATGCAAAATCAATAAAAACATTATTTCTTCTTTAGGTTCTTTTCTGGCTAAATTTAATTTACTAACAAGAAACTGGAACAATTCTGAAATAAAATCCCGGGATTGGGAGTGGAAAATAGAATCAGTTGAATTAATAAAAAATAGAGCAAATTATATTTTTGATCCATTTCGTCGTAATAGAGTAATTTATTTTATTCAACAGTATAAAGAAAATATAGTCCCAGTTTATAAAGATCTAAGAAAATCAATTATACATAATGATNCTAACCAATGGAATGTTTTAGTTGAGAAGGACAAAATAACTGGATTAATAGATTTTGGCGACATATCTTATTCAAACTTAGTAAATGAGGTAGGGATTGCAATGACCTATATTGCCTATGATAAAGAAGATATTTTATACTGGTCTGGCATATTACTTGAAAGTTATAATAAGGNACTCCCTCTTAAGAAGAAAGAGGTTGAATCATTGTACTATATTATTGCTCTAAGACTCTGTATGAGCGTCTCAAATTCNGCATACACAAAGTTGAATCAACCTAANAACAATTACATTAGTGAAGGCGANGAAAATGCTTGGAATATGTTAGATAAATGGATTTTCTATGGTCCAANTNAGGTTAAAAATTATTTTCTAAAGTCAACAGGTTTTTCTTTAAATAAAGGGAAGAAAGAAAAAGAGTATATTGAAAAACGTGAAAAGTATTTAAGTAAAATTTTATCTCTTAGCTATAAACATCCTATAGTTAT
>NZZH01000079.1 GCA_002702405.1 Flavobacteriaceae bacterium
ATTACTTCCTGCGGGATCTTATTATTATGTAGTTAAAGTATTAGAGACTGGTAAAGTTAAAAAAGGGTGGCTTTATTTGACATATTAAATTAGCAATTTTTAAAAACTTTAATTAAATACCTAAAGAACTTAAACCTATAATTAATAATTTGTCAGCATTCCTATATGTCTAAGCTTAATAAAATGATTCAAAAATATCGCTAAAAGTTAATTATTAGGGAGTTGAATTTCTTATGTTTTTCACCAAAGAGTCATTGAATCATTAAATAATTTATTTAAATCTTCTGCATTAGCAGAACGGGGAGACAACTTTGTAACCCTGTGTTGAGGTAATGTTCCCTTAATAAGGTTTGGAATATCATTCTTATTAAAGCCTATTGCAGACAGTCCGTTAGGAACTTCTAGGTCTTTCATTAATTTTATTATTTCATTTGATAAAATTAATCCAGCTTCATTTTTAGGGTCTTTAATATTATTAATTTTAGCTCCCATAATTTTTGCAACCTTTAAGTGTCTTTCAGGACATGCTTCTCCAGTAAATTTAAAAACTGCCGGGGCATTTAATATAACAGATAATCCGTGAGGAATAATGGGATGATCTGAGGTTAAACCATGAGGTATAAAGTTTTTAACCATTCCAGATACTGGATAAGACATTCCATGACATAGATGAACTCCTGCATTTCCAAATCCAATCCCGGCCATACTTGATGCTAGAATCATATTTGAACGTGCTTCTAAATCATTCGGGTTTCTATATGCTCGAACTATATTTTTAGAAACAAGATCAATAGCTTTAATTGACCAAATATCGCTTATTGGATTATTTCCCTGGTACGCAGGTCTATAAATTGGTCTTTCAGGAAGAGGTCTTTGATTAAAATCAATTGCAGTGTAGGATTCTAATGCATGGCAAAGAACATCCAAACCAGACGATGCAATAATTACTGGAGGTACATCTTTTGTATTTTCTGGATCAACAATTGCAAGACTAGGCTTTAAGAATCTATTAGCTATTCCAGTCTTAACATGTCTATCGCTAAGATCAAAAATTGCTACTCCAGTAGTTTCACTTCCAGTTCCAGCTGTAGTAGGAATTGCTATTAAAGGCTTTAAGGGGCCTGGAATAGGTTTGCCTTCTCCAATTGGAGCGTTTACATAAGTTAAAAAATCACTTGGATATGTGGAATATAAGTTTGCTGCTTTTGCTGTATCAATTGTAGATCCACCGCCAACAGCTAGAAAAGCATCAAATTTTCCTTTTTTAGCAAAATTTATTGCCTCAATAAATGAAAGATCATTAGGCTCAACTCTCACATCTGTAAATAATTCGAAATCTATTGATTCTGAATTTAAAGATTCTATTGAACGTTGAACTGGAGTTAAGTTTTTTAGGTTTTCATCTGTAATTAACAAAACTCTTTTAACTCCCATATCTTTAAAATCCATTCCAACTTCATTAGTTACTCCAATACCGTATCTTAGATTAGAGCTGGCAACTTGAATTGCATAATCTTTTTTCATTGTAGATGTTATAATTTATTTTTTAAAAATTTTAATTAAACAATAAATTCTTAAAGAACTTAATTCTATAATTGATAATTTGTTTTCATATTTTCATTACATAATTTAAAAAGAATAGCAAATCAAGTAATTGAGAATACTAAATATTTAATTTTAATAAACATAATTCAAAATCCCCTAAAGTTAATCAGAGGATTTTAATTTAACCTTTAAAACATTTTAATAATTTAATCTTTTGAAAGATTTACCCAAGTTCCAGCAATAATCATTATGGCAAAAGTCACCACAAAAATAAGAGCAGCAGGTTCTGGAGAAAATGAAGGAGGCCAACCATCAGAAGCTGAATAACCTATAAACTCCATAAAGCTATCAGAAACAGTGGAGAGTTCAGTTCCTTTGGACTTGAGTTCAGATAATCTATATGCTTGTCCTAACTGCAAGTTATAAGTAAATGAAAAAATGGTATAACCATAAAATGCAGTACAAAGGCCAAATATTGTTACAAGTACTTTACCAAAAGTATTTGAATTAGCTTCTCTCTGAAACCTTACTAATCTGAAAGTAATAAAGATTAAGCCTGTAAATGAGAGTAAATAAACTGCGTTTGCCACAAAAGCCAATTGATGATAATTTAAAATTTCTAATTCATTCATAATATTAAATTGATTTATAATTAATAATCAACAATATAAAAAAAACCTCCTAAAGTTAGAGATAAGGTAGTTTCCAACCATTATTATATTTTGGTATAATAAGATTATTAGCTAAGGAATTATCAAAATTATTTTTTTCATCATTCCATCTGATTTTTGATCCACTTCTAAAAGCAATATTACCCATATGAGCAACTTTTGATACTTGACTTCCACTTTTCATGTCACAGTTTAAAATTGATGGATCATTTTTTTTAATGCTATCTATAAAGTTTTTTGTATGTAAATCAAGGGCATCACCATACTTTTTACGAACCTCATCCCAGTTA
This sequence comes from Flavobacteriaceae bacterium, assembly GCA_002702405.1. The sequence continues at coordinate 2,507 of NZZH01000079.1, forward strand.
AAAGTAGTTCTTGGGACTCCTTCAATAAATAATTCCCCGCCATTACGGTGATTTTTTTCTGGAATTACTTCCCATCCAGTTCTATTAACCACTATTGTGCCTTTGCTTCCAATAAATGCTATTCCTTCATCAAGCCCATAATTTCCACCTTCGATTCCGTTAGAATGTTCCCATAAAATTGTAAAATCTTTATATTCATATATAGTCTGAAGAGAATCTGGCGTCTCTGTATCTTGATCAGGATAGGCAAATTTGCCTCCAGCTGCAGAAATTGATAATGGATTTTTTGCATTCATNCCCCATAGTGCTATATCAATTTCGTGAACTCCCCAGTCAGTCATTAATCCGCCAGCATAATCCCAGTACCATCTAAAACTACCATGAAATCTATTTTTATTAAACTTTCTCAAAGGAGCAGGACCTAACCACATCTTATAGTCAACTCCTTTAGGAGTTTTAGTGTCCTTAAAATTATCTACCCATCCATACCAACCCATATAGGCCCAAACTTTGACTAATCTTACTTTTCCTATATTTCCTGACCATAAATAATTCATAGCTTCTCTGTATTGTCCTCCACTTCTTTGCCATTGTCCTACTTGAATACATTTTTTAGATTTAACTGAAGCTTTTAACATTAAGTCAGCTTCTTCAATTGAATTTGAAATAGGCTTCTCACAATATATATGTTTATCTGCATGTAGAGCATCTACTAAATTTAAACAGTGCCAATGATCAGGAGTTCCAATTACAACTGCATCAATATCTTTGTTTTCTAACAATTTTCTATAATCCTTATAANTTTTAGGTTTTTTNCCAGTNATATCTTTTACATTTTCTGATCTTTCTTNAAGAACTTTATCATCAANATCGCAAAGNGCNATACAGTCAGTTTCACTATTTTTTAATATTGATGTCATGTCACTCCAACCCATTCCTTTACATCCAATTACACCAAGATTAATCTTATCGTTTGATGATACTTTTGATCTACTATTTGCAATCAGCTCAAGCGGTGTATTAAAAATAAACTGAGATCCTATACCAATTTTAGCTGCTTTTTTAATAAATTCTCTTCTGTTATTCATAATATCTAATTGATTTTAAATTAATAAACACCAATATAAAAAACTCTTATTAATTAAAAATTACTAGTAGTTTATTAAGAATTAATTTACTCTGCATAAATTAGCAACAAAAAGAGTTTTTTAAATATATTCGTATTTATGATTATTGGAGTTCCAAAAGAAATTAAATCAGATGAATCTAGAGTAGGACTTACTCCGGCTGGAGCTTCAGCTTTAATTAATTCTGGCCATACAGTTAATATTGAGAAAGGAGCTGGTTTTTCAAGTGGCTTTAATGACAATGATTATTCTTCAATTGGTTGTGAGATAATAGATAGTGCTAATGAGCTTTTTTCTATATCTGAAATGATAATAAAGGTAAAAGAACCTGTAGAGCAGGAATATGAATTAATTAAACCTAATCATTTAATTTTTACTTTTTTTCACTTTGCTTCAAGTGAAAATTTAACAAGAGCAATGATTAATTCTGGAGCAGTATGTTTAGCATATGAAACAGTAGAAAAAAATGACAAACTTCCATTGTTAATACCAATGTCTGAAGTTGCTGGAAGAATGGCAACTCAACAGGGAGCAAAGTTTTTAGAGAAACCGCAAGATGGTTTTGGAATTCTTCTTGGAGGAGTTCCTGGAGTTCAACCTGCTAATGTTATGATTCTTGGAGGAGGAATTTCTGGAACTGAGGCTGCTAAAATGGCCGCGGGTTTAGGGGCTAATGTCACAATATTTGATAATAATTTAGAAAGATTAAGAGAGCTTGAAAATATTATGCCTGCCAATGTTACTCCGATTTATTCAAATCAATTAAATATTGAAAAAGAAGTAAAGAGATCACATTTAATTATTGGTTCAGTGCTTATACCTGGATCTAAAGCACCTAAATTAATTACTGAATCTATGTTATCTGATATGATTCCAGGAACTGTTTTAGTAGATATTGCTATTGATCAGGGAGGATGTTTTGAATCTAGTAAACCAACTACTCACAAAAATCCTATTTTTATTAAAAAAGGTATTATTCATTATGCTGTAACCAATATGCCAGGAGCAGTCCCAAATACATCAACTACCGCATTAACAAATGCTACTTTATCTTATGCAATTCAATTAGCTAATAATGGATGGAAAAAAGCATGTAAAATTGATAGTTCTTTGGCAAAAGGATTAAATATTATTAATGGGAGTGTTGTTTATAAAGAGGTTGCTAATGCTTTTGATTTAAACTACAAAAAAGTGTCTACCTTTTTAAATTAAATTATGAAGTATACAATTTCTTCAATAAACACTTTTCTTTTTTTTAAACTTCCCTCTGTTTGGTGGTGCGGAATTAGAGTAAGAGAAATTTCTAAATTAAGTTGCAGTGCGAATGTAAGGTTAGGATGGTTTAATAAAAATCCTTTTAAGTCTTTATTCTGGGCAGTTCAAGGAATGGCTGCTGAATTAACAACTGGAATTTTAATTATGCAAGCTATTAACGAATCCAAAAAAAATATTTCAATGTTAGTATTAAANAATAAGGCTAACTTTTCAAAAAAAGCAAAAGGTTTAATAAGGTTTAATTGTAATCAAGGAAAAAAAATTAATGAAACNATTAATAGGGCATTAGAAACAAAAAAATCTCAGACTGTGTGGGTAAAATCTCATGGAAAAGATGAAAGTGGGGATGTAGTTTCTTCATTTGAATTTGAATGGACGATAATGTTAAAAAAATAAATATGAAACCAAAATTTATAGATGAATTAAGCATACCTGTTGTTGCAGCACCAATGTTTTTGATTTCTGGACCAAAACTGGTAATAGAATGTTGTAAAAACGGAATAGTAGGAACTTTTCCTGCTTTAAATTGTAGAACAACTGAAGATTTTGAAAAGTGGGTTATAGAAATTAAAGAAGAATTAGAAAAATATGAAAGTGAATCAGGAAAAAAAGCAGCTCCTTTTGGAGTAAACTTAATTGTTCATTTAACTAATCCTAGAGTTCAACCTGATCTTGAAATATGCATTAAACACAAANTTCCAATTATTATAACTTCTCTGGGAGCTGTTTCAGATTTAGTTAAGGCTGTTCATAGTTATGGAGGGGTTGTTTATCATGATATTATAAAAAAACGTCATGCTGAAAAAGCTGCAGAAGCAGATGTTGATGGATTAATTTTAGTTGCTGCAGGAGCTGGAGGTCATGCTGGTATTATTAATCCGATTGCATTAGTTAACGAAATTAAGAAGTTTTTTAATAAAACAATTCTATTGGCAGGATCCATTAGTAATGGAAACGATGTTGCTGCTGCCATTCAAATGGGTGCAGATTTAGCTTGGATGGGTACAAGATTTATCAATGTTGAAGAAAGTTTAGCTGATGAAAAATATAAAAAAATGATAATTGATAGCTCAGCTGAAGATATTGTTTACACAGCTGCTGTTTCTGGNGTTAATGCAAGTTTTTTAAGATCTAGTNTAGAAGCAATGGGTATAACTGAGGAAATGTGGAGTAAAACTAAAAAGATTGATTTTGGAAGTGAATTAGATGCAGCAAAAGCAGAAGCTAAAGCATGGAAAACAATATGGTCAGCAGGCCAGGGTGTTACATCTATAAATAATGTGACGTCTATAAAGTCCCTTGTCTCTGAATTAAAAAAAGAATTCTTATTAGGACTTGAGAGAATGAAAGAAGTTTATAAAACTTATAATTAAATTTTATAGAGTTACATGTCCTTTGTTAAGGACTTTACTATTTTACTTTCAGAAAAAAACTCTTTTAAAATTACTTTTACTGATGTATATATTGGAATAGCAATTATCATACCTAAAGCTCCAAATAATGTTCCAGACGAAATTATAACTAAGAAAATTTCTAGAGGATGTGACTTTACACTTTTTGAGAATATATAAGGTTGACTGAAAAAGTTGTCAATTAATTGTCCAATTATAAAACCTATCATTACATAAATAGTTTTAGGAAGGATTTCAGAACTAAAGTCAAGGTCTATATTACTAGTCATTGTTAATATTAACATTAAAAAACCACCAATAATTGGACCTATGTATGGGATTAAATTTAAAAGAGCACAAAGGAAAGCAATAATAAAAGCATTTTTAATTCCAAAAATTAATAATACAATACTGTAAATAATTAATAGAATTGTAATTTGTAATAGAATTCCAATAAAATATCTAGACAGTAATTCTTTAATTTTTGTAATTGATTTACTTACTTTTTGGGATATATTATCAGTAACAATGTTAAGAATGATTTTTCTTAATAGTTTGTTGTCTTTTAAAAGAAAAAAAGATATAAAAACAACTGAAAACAATCCAATTGTAAATCCACCAAGAATTTCGATGAATTGATTTAACACTTCTGGAATAATCGTGAAATTAAAATTGTTAAAAATACCTTGTATTGAAAACTGACTTACCCAAAATTCATTATATAGGCCAAAATAAGCATTAGCCTCTGAGGCTAACTGTTCAATTTTTAGTTTCATTTCATCAACATCAAGTAATGAAAGATTATCACTTTGCTGAAGCAGTAGAGGAACAAAAAGAGATATTATTAAAAAAAAGAAGCTTAAAAGTATAATTATTGTTAAAGTAGAAGAGAAAATTTTGCCAAGTTTTAATTTGTTAAGCAGAAATCTATTTATAGGTCTTCCAATCAAACTTATTACAACTGATATGACGATGTAAATAATTAATGATTTTAATTGAATTAAAAGCCAAATACAAATAAAAATTAAACCTAATTTAAAAATAGATAAAATTATTCCTTGAGATATTTCTTTAGAATTCATTTCTTAAATATAGGAATTAAAATGTTTGCATATTTTTCAATTGTTGTTTGACAGAAATAATATTACATGCTATAATTCCTGCTGTTTCTGTCCTTAATATATTATTTCCAATTGAAACAGAAATACCACCAGAATTTAATGATAATTTAATTTCTTCTTCAGAGAAATCACCTTCAGGACCAATTAAAATAGTATTCTCTTTATTCTTAAAATCAATCTCAAAAAGATTTTTTAAACTTTCATTTTTACAATGAGCTATATAAAATGGATTTTTAACTCCTTTAATATAATCTTTAAAAGATATCATATGGTTTAATTCTGGCAAAAAGAATTGTTTAGATTGTTTTAAAGCTGAAATCATAATTTTTTTTAATCTTTCTGTTTTTAAATCTTTTCTTTCTGAATTATTACATAAAATAGGAGTAATGCTTGAAATTCCCATTTCAGTTAATTTTTCTAACATCCATTCTATTCGTTTGATATTTTTTGCTGGAGCAATTACTAAATGAATTTTATAAACAGATTTTTTATGAACCTTTGATTTAATTTTTTTTAATTCTGCTTTTTTGTTTTTAAAAGAAACAATTTCTCCTAACCATTCTAAACCTTGACCATTTGTTACAGTCAGTTTAAAACCTTTTCTTTTTCTTAAAACATTACTTAAGTGATGACTTTGTTCGAAATTTAATTCGTGTTTTAATGAACTCTTTGAAATATTTTTATCATAAAAAAGTGTCATATTTAAAAGCTTAATCTTGGATCAGAAACTTGATTTAAGTTAGAATAATCTTTATTTAAAAGCTTATAATAACCAACAATGCCAATCATAGCAGCATTATCCATTGTATATTCTATTGGAGGGATATAAACCTCCCAGTTTTTTGTTTTTTCCCTTAATTCCAACTCTTTTTTTATTTCACTATTTGCAGAAACACCACCACCAATTACGATTCGATCAATTCCTGATTTTTCTGAAGCTATTTCAATTTTATTCATTATTATCTTAATAAGATTCTTTTGAATAGAAGCGCTAATGTCACTTAAGTTTTGTTTAATAAAATTTTTATTTTTTGACAAATTGTTATTTATAAAGTTCAAAAATGCTGTTTTAACGCCACTATAACTGACATCCAAATTAGGAACTTTTGGAATTGGAAATTTAAATTTATCTGAATCTCCATTTTTTGCTAGATCGTCAATTTCTTTACCTGCGGGATATTTTAGACCTAATATTTTACCACATTTATCAAATGCCTCTCCAATAGCATCATCTAGCGTTGTTCCTATTATTTTCATTTTGAAATAATTATCAACATGAACAATTTGAGTATGCCCTCCAGATAATGTTACTCCAATAAAAGGAAATTTTGGAATTTTAATTCTTTCATCATTTATAAAATGACATAATAAATGTGCTTGCATATGATTGACTTCAATTAAAGGGATTTTTAAACTTAGGGACATTGATTTAGCAAAAGAAGAACCAACAAGTAAAGAGCCCAATAAACCTGGTCCTCTAGTGTAAGCAATTGCAGATAGATCTTTTTTGTCGATATTTGCAATGGTAAGGGCTTGATGAACAACAGGAACAATATTTGATTGATGCGCTCTGGATGCTAATTCTGGAACAACACCTCCATAGGATTTATGTATTTCTTGATTAGCGATACAGTTTGATAGAACTTTGTTATTTTTCAAAACAGAAGCTCCTGTGTCATCGCAAGATGATTCAATTGCTAGTATAAATTTGTTATTATTATTCATTTAGAATTTAAAAAAATGTTAACAAAAATAAAATTTTCAGATTAAACAAATTAACAAAATAAAGCTATTATATGTTTCAGGGTTTATTTTTGCAATTACCCTATTAATTATTGGCGCTCTTTTGTTTTTTCAAACAAAGATTACTGAAAGATTGATTTCTGTATATAAAAAGGATATAAATATAGATTATGATGCTTTTGAAATGGACATTTTTGGAGAAACAAACATTGAAAATCTTTTAATTAAAGACCATCATAATGATACAATTATATATGTCAAAGAATTAAAATTTTTAAAAACCCCATTTTTTGAATTATTTGATAATAAGATTAATCCAAATAAAATTGATTTGGTTGATTTAAAAATAAAAGTTGTAAAATATTTAAATGAAACAAATAACTCATTAATAAGTTTGATTGAAAGAATAAATAAAAACAACAACAATTTTCTTTTTTTTTCAAATTTGTTTACAGTTAAAAATGGAACCTTCACTTTTTTGGATCAAAATGACAAAAAGAAAACACCTTTTGTGATTAAAGATTTTTCTTTTATTTCAGATAACCTAAATTTTTCAAAAAAATCAATAAGTTTTAGATTAGATTCTTTGTCAATTTCATCAAATGAAAAATTATTTAACATTGATTATTTTAAAACTGATTTTAATTACAAATCAAACAAAATTGTACTTAAAGATTTTG
>NZZH01000029.1 GCA_002702405.1 Flavobacteriaceae bacterium
CTAGATGTATTTGTTGAATAAATCGCTTCACTAAACTCTAGTTCAAGAGTAAAGGTTGATGTTCCTGTAAATACTCCCTCATCGTTCAACTTTTTAAACTTAAAGGTTACAGCACTACTCGTCTCGCTTAAGTACTTCACAGCAAAATAATTTCCTTCACTTGTTTGGATAATCCCTGTAAAGTTTGTTGGCGGTGTATCCACATTCTCACAATCATCGTCATCATCACCAATGGTCTTGCAGTAATAATAAAGAGTAATGTCTGAACTTTTAAGCACGTCAAATCCCTTGTCATATACAAGAGCCATATTAGCTGCTGCTTCATTCCAGAACATTCTAGCACCAACTGCAGAGCTGCTATTATAAGCAAATTTTAAATCAAAGTTTGTTCCAGGATTTTGACCAGTTTGCGTAAAGAGATTACCTGTCTCAAAATCATAGTAAGCATTAAAAGCAATACTTGTAGTTGATACTGGAGCACTTGAGATGTTTGAGGCATTAGCCTGNGGAACCATGCGCNTAGATCACCATAGCCTCTTTGATAAACGGCGGCTTTCTATCAACAAGCTCTACTGTATTACTTACATTGCCCAAAAGCTTCCATGGAGCTCCCTTATCATCCACAGGAACATTGTTGGCATTTGGATATACCCAAAGTTTTTCTCCTCCTGAAGGAGTGGTTGTTAAACTTAGACCGAGTAAGTAAACTCCTTGAGTGTTTGAGACAACTATTGAGGAAGGAGTTGTAGATGAGAGTGTTGCTGTTCCACCATTTACTTCAAATCTGAAGTTTGAGGTTGTTGGAGTTGATATATTAGTTACCGATCCGCCACTAACTGTTGCGCTAAATATACTTTCATTAAATCTGACTTTAACATAAGAATTATTTGAATCAATTTCTGTACTTAAGATAAATGGCGATGTATTTAGTAGATTAGTTGTGTTACTTTTTTGTTCAGTGCTAGCAGGATTTCCAAACTCATCAAATATGGTGTTTGAAACGACATTAACTGTTAGTGTTTCTANACCTGTAGTTATTCCTGTCACGTTGAAATCTATATAATNAGTNTCACCACCGCCATTAATACTTAGTGGAGATGAGATAATTATGGAATTGGTACTTGAAACTGATAATGAAAAATCATTAGTATTTAAGTTTGTATTTGAACTGCTGCTTGATCCTGAAACAGATTCGCTAAACTTAATTTTAACTGTATGCTTTACAGTGTTGCTAGCAGTAGTAGCTGGATGCATGTCTTTTGGGACAATAGAAACTTCAGTGATTGTAGGCCCCATTTGATCTCTNAACCTAACAGTATTAGTAGTCTGGTTTGAATTGACAACATTTCCTTGAAGATCATAAAGCGTATTGGTTGCTATGCCAAGAGTTAAAATCTCATCACCTGTTGGACTACTTGAAAGAGATAAACCAAGTGATAAAATACTGCCACTAGCGCTTACACTCGTTGGATTAGCAGATGTTAGAGTAGCTGTTCCTCCTGAGATAGAATAACTAAATGATCCAGTTGCAATATTAGCAATAGTCCCCGAGGCATTTGATGTAACAGGCTCTGAGAAATGAACTTTAATTGAACTGTTATTAGGNGTAATTTCTATATGCTGAATACGTGGTAGGTTTTCATCATAATCATTAATACCTATTCTTAATTGGAATCTTCTAACAATATTGTAGGGGTAAGTTGCAACAAGTTCAAATTCATAAACACCATCCTGATTTGCATCGGTAGGATTTTCATAATCTTTTGGTGGAAGCACTAGAACAACATTACTACTACTTGTTGTTTGACTTCCCTGAAGGGTAAATGCAGATGCATCTGGACCAGTTAAGCTCCAGGTTTCTTGAGAATTTGGTTCGACTTCAATGATCCTTTGTAAAAGACTATTGGAAGACTGAGAAGAACTCTCCTTTATGATAAGTGTAGAAGTAACATTTTCAGTCGCCCCAAAAGATCTTAATTCCATAATTGCAGGATGAGAATCATTTTCACTCTCATCTGTCCAATAATTTTTTTCTGATGCAAATCCGCCTGTTCCTTTTTGAGTAAACATGATTGCATTTTGATTTGACCCCGTTGGATGATCCGATCTCCACGGAAGATAACTCTGCGTTAATCCCCCATATTCATTTTTCATTGTATTTCCTTCTCTGTAGACTCCAATCCAAGCCTGATTTAAAGATGTATTCAAAGGGTTGCATCCAACAAGAGTACCTGACTGTTGCCACATTATGCAATCCCTTCCATACCATTCTCTAAAATATTGTATCATGTTACCAATCGCTGCATTTTCATTGGCATCACTAATTACAGCTAGAGTTCCCACAGATGTAATTGAAGAAAGTGCAGTCTGGGCTTTCGCTTTTTGATTCGCCCAAGTATCTGATGCGATTGTTGAGGAGCTATTAGCTGAAACAAAGAATAGTTTTCCTTGATAGTCTCCAAGGAATATGTATCCATCAATTGTTGGTTCATAAACATTAGTGTTTTCCATCATTGAATAAGTATCAACAGTTAGATGAATTGGATAATAATGATCATCGTAATAGGTTGTTCCAGAACTTGTACTACTTGATTGATTAGTAGTGTAAGTGCTAGTATCAGATATTTTAATTACCTCATCGCCATCAAGATATCCACCCGTTATATTGATTCCAAATTTCAAAAGGGTTCCAGTTGAGCTTCCAACAACTACGGTAGATGTTGTAAGGTTTGTTGGAACATTTGAATAGGATGTTACAGAGCTGTTTTGATCACTAATAATGGTAAGAGAAAGCTCTGAAGCCTGAATATCTAGATCAGGGTCAGCAAGGGTCATGCTAATTTGAGATGTTGCAGGAAGAAATGAAATGTCTTCAAGCTCTATCATGTTATTATATCTAAGGGCAGGATACCCATGATTTAAATTACCAGTGATGATCCAATTTTGATCAAAATTTGACCAATTAGCATAAGTGTATCTACTGAAGAGCTCAGAAGTTGTTTTTCCAATTTCTTTACTGCCTGATGTTCCGCCACTTGTAGTTTTGGATGATGTTTGTGTGTCCCAGAAATTATCAGAACCCGTTGAGTTTGAATCCACTCCTCCTGAGGAGCCCCCAACATTATTTCCTACTCCTGTTGCCCTACCTGTGCTGAATGTATATTGTCTTCCTTTTTGATCTGATCTTCTAGAGTCATCATAACCAACAAATCCCCCAACATTATTTCCAGAACCGGTAACATTACCCATTGCGTATGAGTTTCTTATCATAGAATGCTGTCCTATTGAACCAACAAATCCTCCCAAATTTTGAGTACCAGAGACAGATCCTGTTGCATAACTATAACTAATCAAACTTACAGCATTCGAAGCATTACCAATTGTATTACCTACAAGTCCTCCTAATAGTTGCCCGCCGCTGACAAAAACATGTGCTGAGCTATATGTTGTCGTTGCATTTTTTCCTTGTCTACCAATAAGACCACCTCCAGAGGTGTTTGCAATNACCATCCCATTAGCATGACAATTATAGATTAAACCTCTGCTGTCACTTTCTGCTCCAAATATTCCTACAAGAGATCCTACAAATTCTCTACCGGAAACAAATACATTTTCCAGAAAGAGATTTGAAATATCACCGCTTTGCGCAAAAGAACTTGGGTTTCCTATGACAGCTCCAAACAAACCTACATAGTCCTGACTNGGTCTGTTGATGTATAAACCATAAATATNATGGTGATAACCATTATAACTTCCACTAAATGGATTGGTTAGAGTTCCTATGGGTGAGAATCCTTCAATGGTTGATGTATTGGTTCCCGCATCATTCATATAACGTGAAGGATAGGCATCTATATCCTTTGTTTGAACATACCATTTATCCCATTTGCTTGGATTTTCAGAGACCCATCTCAGGTCTTCAAAAGAATCAATAATGTATGGATTTTGAGCTGTACCAGAACCCGTTGGTGTCGTAGCNCCTGAGTAGCTGGTTGAACTGCTCCCAAGTGTAAATGTGATNGGNAGATCTCCAATATTTAATCCACTGCTCATCACTCCAGAGAGAGCGTTTCCATTAGTATCGGTTGCTGTAACTGAGGCGTAAATAACAACTCCGGGATAGGTTGCAGCTGTTGGAGAAACATTCCAAGTATATTTCCAATAGCTTGGCGATGAGGTGGCTGTCATTGGAGTATTTACCGCTAGGTTTCTAGAGAGAGAAAATGTTGGAGTAGGAGCCATACTTTTTGAAAAGCCAACGCCAATATCTATAACATCCCCAGCGTAAACTCTAATGGTGTTTGATGATGATGTTGAACTAGAGCTGTGAGAGATTCCGCTGTAATGGGACACGCTAATGTCTAGATGATTTATTCTAGGGGTTGCATTTGAAGTAGTAATAGTAAGTGTATTGCTATATTGGGATGAAGTTATCATTTCATAGTTATTTCCCGCATAGTCATAAGTGTCACTCACAACGTTAACAATTAANCTATTCCCTTGTTCAAAAGATCCATTGAAAGGAAATGAAAGGGTATATTTCTTTCCATCCGTAGCAGAGGTATTAGTAACAGTCATTGTGGACGGAATAGATGAAGAAAGGTAGGTACTGCTACTGTTTATGGAAAGAATAAAATCGTTTACATCAATAGTTCCAGTTGAAGTACCACTTATACGAGAAGCAAAAAGATCTTCAGTAAAAATAACCTCAATCGTTGCAGTGCTTACACTAGATCCAGGAGCTGAGCTAATACTAGTTAAACTAACGCTGTGAACCACGGGGTGAACATTGTCAATAGTAAAGGTGATGCTATTGGTAAAGGAATAAGACTCTCCAGCTGAATTAGTAGCTGAGACAGTAACTATCGCGCCATCATTTGAAACATCAGGCCTGTTTTCAATATCAACATTACCNGGTACGTTCCAATCATAATACCAAGAGCTACTGGAGGTAGCNGTCATNGCAGTATTTGTTACAAGACCNGAGATNTTTATNNCAGNAGTTACCACAGNGGATGATNCAGTAACACCACTAAAGTTTGCCGTTATTCTAACATTATCTATATCTGAAACCACCGTATCTGGATGATTTTGGGTAAGGGACAGAGTAGGAGATGGAGTAGTTGTTACTGTTGCTGCAAGTGATAATACTTCAGATTGAGTAAGTGCTCTGTTGTGCATCATAAGCTGCGTCATATAACCCTGGAAAAAGTATGATCCGCCGTGACCACCATTACCATTTGCTTTTCCAAATACTAGATTTCCTGATGGACTTAGTGCAGTCGAGTAGTTTTGAGAAACAGTTTCTTGGCCATCAAAATAGATTTTATAGGTAGTACCAGATTTTGTTACACTTACATGAGTCCAAACTCCAGAAGGAAGTGGTCTAGAGGAACCATCACCACCTCCAGGAAATGCGATTGCTTCAACACCTTGCTTAGCAATATTTGTTATCCATCCGTTGGAATTAACACCCATTGTAAGACCATTATTTGCTCGATGCCAGATATGAGAGCCGTTGTGATTGCTAGGAAGATCATTTTTTATCCAGAAAGAAACTGAAAGATCTTCAACCGACCCATCTCCATCAAAGTCAAAAGAATTGGTTTGGCCATTTGTAATACCAAAATAACTATCTGTTCCATTAAAGTAAAACGCTGTAGCAATATTACCACTGGTTTTATCTTTTAAGTTTTGATTTTGAACAAATTTATTGGCATTAGAAGGTGAGAGACCATAGCTTCCAGCAGCTACCTCAGCTGTAGGGTTAGAAGCACACATTGGCCAAAATGCAGTAATTCCATTTCTTACAGATGCAGGTAAATCAGAGACAGCACAAACCGTTTCTATTATTGTGCTAGAAGTATTTGTTGAATGTTGTACTTGAGAGGTCCAGCTAGCTCCGCCTTGCAAACTTCCAACGTTATTATTTGAACTAGAATCAGCTGCATTAGTTCCAGAAGTTTCATCAAGTTTATAATAAAGCACCAGGTTATTAGCGCCATCTACAGATTGATTTTTATAGGTGTTAATGTCGGATAGACTTCTGGCAACGTCCCAAAACCGAACCTCATCAAGAGCCCCATCAATATATTGTCTCGGATCATCCCAATACCCTCCACCTAAACCAATTATATTTGTTGTACTTGTCAGTCCCCGGCCACCATTAGAATGACTATCTTCCCCTACTAAACTTCCATTAATGTAGACTTTTAATGTTGAAGTGCCACCAGATTTTAAAAAAGAAAAAGCGACATGTGTCCAGGTACCTATAGGTATTGTAGAGGAGGATCTAACATCAGGCCAATTACCATTATAATCACGTCTATACCTACCTTCTAAATAAACATTTCCATTAATATTTAGAAAATAAAGACTCCAGTCATTTTTTTTCTCAATAAGATATCTTCTATCAGAGCTTGAAGGGTTAGAGGTTTGAGGGGGAGCAGTGTCGAGTTTTACCCACGCTTCAAAGGTAAACCGATCACTATCAAATTTAAGATCATTTGTTGATGGAATTTTAATGTAATCATTGGTTCCATCTANCTGTATNTANTTAGANNNGATGNTGCTTTGAGAAATNCCAAAAAGAGGNANTANNAAAGCTATTANNATGAATAGTTTTTTTTTCAAATAAAAANTCATGATTTAGTGCTCCTTNATAAACTACAAAATTATCTTCAAAAAAAAAAATTGGGANACAATTTACTATTATATTTTNAGATATAATAAACTGATANTAAATTATTTAGGCTTTAAAATTGACTGATTTGACCATCCATCCANTGAAGACGATCAATAATCCATGATTTTAGGTAATTGGTTTCTTGTTTGTAAGCTTCAGAAGTCCCTATGCTAGACTGCGATTCACTCACAAAATGATTAGGCCATATCCATTCACCAAGTATGGGCCATTTAGAAAAATTTCTNTCTATTGCGTTGTGTTCATAAAGCACCTGTTCAATTGCTGAAATTCGATCAAGTATTGCGNTATTNGAAAATGCGCTGGATCTTAACTCATCCCATCTATTTCTAATAGCAGTTTTAAATTCTGGGTCTTCCATAAATCTTTCCCACCAAAAAGGAACTTGCCACCAATCATCTGGACAAACATTATTAAACTGATAAACCCATCCTTGTGGTTTTTNCCCTTNACANTANTTTGCGTTTCCAAAAGCTAAGTTAAANTCCCANATNGGACCAAGNGTTAATTTNCCNCNCTTNTCTTTATACATNAATGTNCTTAACCTGTATCCNTCAATGTTTTTTGATATTTCGTTCAGGAGAAAAAAATCAATAAGACTCTCAAAATCTATATAATTNTTATAACCAGTTTCAGGATTTAGGAATGACTCAGAGTATAAACTGGCTTCAAAATCATCGATATACTGCTGTATGTAATCCTTCTGATCTGAAGTAATATCATCTTCGTCAGGGTATTCATATAAAAAATATATTTTCCCATTATCATTAATTTTTGATTCAAAAGAATTGTAAGAGTCATAGCTGCCACCATCACCTGTAGGTTTATCAATTTTTATAATGTATCCACCGCTAATGTCAGCATCATTGTTTTTACTAATAGCGATTCTATTTTTGTCGCGTTTTATTTTTTCCATAAGAACATAAACGCCTTTGTAATCATCATTAATAAAGAGTTCGTAAAAAGAAGTTTTAGTTGCATATCTTCCAATATTGTTTGACAGTTCATAGATGATTACGTTCCTGACTAAACTTTTGTCTGTATATGGCGCATATAGAATCCAATCTTCCTCCTCAGGATAACCACCAATTGAGATATCCATATCTTGATTGTCATTTGTCCAGGTTTCAAATCCATAAGATTTTTTCGGAAACATTTGAGAAGAGGAGCCTCTAAACTCTATGCCAATTTGCTGAGATTCAATGGGGTATTGATCTGAAATAATTTTCATTTCAGCAGGGATTTTTGGTTCATCTACGATTGNTGATTCTGTANTAATTTCAATTCGTGGCAACAGTAATTGATCACCACTTGTGCTAAATGGATCATCTTCCTTTTTATCACATGAGTAATTAAGTAAAAAAATAAGTCCTAAAAAACAAATTGAAATTTTAGAACTTTTTAAAAATATCTTATTCATAAATCTCTCGAAAGTTAGAAAATCTTTTCATTATTTTTGATTAAATCTAAATATAACGGTGAAATTACATTTGNTTTTGAGATCAATTTTAAAAGTATTGTTTTTATTTTTTTGTCTAGAATTTTCTTTTGGACAAAAGGTAAACTCTTCATATAATTATAAAGTAATAAAGGCTTCTGGGGATATTATTATTGATGGTAAATTAAATGAAGACTCTTGGAGAGAAGCTGATGTAGCCGATNATTTTTTCATGATTACTCCTGTAGACACAGGGAAGGCAAAGCAATTTTCTAAAGTTCAAATCACTTATGACGAAAAATTTATTTATATAGGAGTAGTCTTTTATAATAATGCTGTCAAAGGGGATTACAATGTTGAATCTTTGAAAAGGGACTTTTCTTTTGGAAAAAATGATAATTTACTAATTGCTATTGATCCTTTTAACAATCTAACTACAGGCTTCACTTTTGGTCTAAATGCATATGGTGCTCAGTGGGATGGAACAATGTATGATGGGGCTAGTGTAGATCTTAATTGGGACACAAAGTGGTATTCGGAGGTTTCCTTTGATCAGGATCAATGGATTGGTGAAATGGCAATACCATTTAAATCAATAAGATATCCTTATGGTGAAAAGAATTGGGGAATTAATTTCAGTAGACTAGATTTAAAGGCCAGCGAGAAATCTAGTTGGGCACCTGTGCCAAGGCAATTTCCTTCGGTATCCCTTGCTTTTACTGGTTCTTTAGAGTGGGACGAGCCACCTCCCAAGCAATCAAAGAATGTATCAATAATCCCTTTTTTTATTGCAAGTAAAGATATGGATCAAAGTAAAATTGATATTGGAGGTGACATAAAATACAGTTTAAATTCTTCTTTAAACCTTGACTTTACTATTAACCCTGATTTTTCTCAAACAGAGGTTGATCAACAAGTTACAAATTTGGATCGTTTTGAATTATTTTTTCCTGAAAAGAGACAATTTTTTTTAGAAAACGCGGATCTATTTTCCAATTTTGGATACAAAGAAATAAGACCTTTCTTCTCGAGAAGGATTGGCCTAGACAGACCGATTAATTACGGATTTCGTTTAAGTGGTAACATTAACGAATCGTGGAGAATAGGTGTAATGGATCTCCAGACACCGAAAAATATAGAGAAGGGATTTAACGCTCAGAATTTTGCCGTANTTTCTCTTCAAAAAAAAGTTTTTAAACGTTCAAATATTGGATTCCTATTTGTAAACAGACAGACTTTTAATGATCAAGACAAACAAAACAAAAAATCTTCGTTTTTTGACAGGAATTTTGGCATCGAATATAACTATGCTTCTTCTGATAATATTTGGAATGGTAAGATTCTATATTTAAAATCTATGGCCTCAGAAAAGAATTTGGACAAGGCAGATGTCTTTGCCGCTCATTTGGAATATAAATCTACAAAGTGGAAAGCCCGTTTTCAGCAAGAAGTTATAGGAGAAGATTTTGAAACAGAAGTGGGCTATACTCCTAGAANGGGTTTCTTGAAAACTACCGGATTCCTTGGTCATTTAATATATAAAGATCAGACAAAGGGTCTTCTTTCTCATGGCCCAAGAATAAAAAAAACCGTATTCTTAACTCCTGAGTATAAAAAAACTGATGACATAAATGAAATTGCATATCTGTTTAATTTTAATAACCGAAGCACGATTGATTTTGTGTATGAAAACAAGTATATTCTTTTAACAAAACCTTTTGATCCAACTGGGGTTAGCTCCGAATATTTAGAGGAGGGATCTGAGCATAATTGGAATGAGTTTGCTGTAAAATATAATTCAAAGCCTCAAAATCTTTTTCAATATCAATTGGAGGTATTATATGGAGGATATTATAACAATGGAAAACGATTAGGCATCGGCTCAATACTTAGTTATAGATTTCAACCTATTTTAGGCCTTAGTTCTGTTTTAACTTATAATAGAATAAAGTTAAACAAGCCATGGGGCAAAACATCATTTTGGCTTTATGGATTAAAAGCTGACTTGACATTAACAAACAAATTATTTTTCACAAATTTATTTCAGTACAATGAGCAATTAGGTCTTTGGAATTTTAATTCTCGTTTTCAATGGAGATATAAACCAGCTTCTGATATATATTTGGTATTTAACAGCAATGAAGTTGAACAGCCCTATTATCTAAAAACCTGGAATCTTTCACTCAAAATAAATTATTGGTTAAATTTTTAAGACTGTTTAAAGCTAGATGAAAGATTTAACTAAATTTGGTCGTAAAAAGTAATGTGATAATTGATGTTTAAATGATAATAAAAGACAATAGAGNTAAAGAGTATCAGATTGCTGATTTAGAAGAATTTAAAAACCATATAATTGACTTTCATACAAGAAATGGTGAGGCAGACTATAGTCTTCATGAAGAAAATGGAAGATATTTTACTGTTACCCCATCTTTTTTAAAAAAAATATTAAAATCTTAATATGAAAAAATTTACAAAATTTTTCCTCCTTATTCTTTTTTGTATTTCTTGTAAGGAGCAAAATAACTTAACCTTAAGTAGTGAAGAGAATTGGATGTCATTGTTTAATGGAAAAGATTTATCGGGTTGGGATGTTAAATTTTCTGGTCATGAGATTAATGATAATTATAANAACACCTTTCAAGTTGAAGATGGAATGATCAGGATTGTTTACGATGAGTATGAAAAATTTGATGATAAGTATGGACACATGTATTATGAGAAATCTTTTTCTCACTATAAAATTAGATTTGATTATAGATTCTTAGGTGAGCAAACTCCAGGAGGTGAATCATGGAATGTTCGCAACAGTGGAATAATGCTTCACTCTCAATCTGCAAAAAGCAATGATATAGATCAAGACTTCCCTGTATCTATAGAGATTCAACTTCTTGGAGGTTTAGGAAAAGGGCCAAGAACTACGGGTAATTTATGTACTCCAGGAACACAGGTTGTTTACAAAGACAAACTTGATTTNACCCACTGTATTTCATCTAATTCAAAAACNTATGATGGAGATNGGTGGGTTCATGNNGANGCAATTATNNTNGGNGATCANTCAATAACNCATATTNTTGAAAAAGATACNGTTTTAGTCTATGAAAGACCTCAAGTAACAACNACTTATAAAGATCAAGATTGGGANACNTATGGAGTTTCTAGTAAAGATCATTGGAAAAAGATGGCTGGAAAATTATTATCTGAAGGATACATTGCCATTCAAGCAGAGAGTCATGCAATTGATTTTAAAAACATTGAATTACTTAATCTCTGTGGCTGCATGGATAAAAAAGCAAAAAATTATAAAACTTACTTTATAAAAGAAGATAATAGTTTGTGTAAATATTAATTTATTAAATATGAAAAGAATACTAAAAGCAAGTTTAAAAGTTTTATTGATAATACTTGTGCTATTAATTCTAACAGCTTTGACAGGCTATTTTTACTTCAATTCAAATGTTCTTGGTTTTGAAACAAAATATGCTGATGAAAATTTTGATTTACAGGAAATAACTGTTCAAGGAAGAAAGTTTTTTGACAGAAATGGAAATAATAAACTTGATCTATACGAAGATCATAGGCAAACAATTGGAACAAGAGTAGAGGATTTATTGCCGCGACTATCAACAGAAGAGAAAATACGTTTACTTAAAGGCTCAGGAATGAGTTCTGCAATTGGAATAGGAGATAATCTTGTCCCTGGTGCTGCAGGAACTACTGTTGGAATTCCCAGATTGGGAATCCCTCGACTTATTTTATCTGATGGACCAGCTGGACTAAGGATTCATTCTTCAAGAGAAAATGATGATCAAAAATATTATTGTACTGCATTCCCAATAGGCACTTTGCTTGCTTCGACATGGAATAAACAACTTGTCAATGAAGTTGGAGGAGCGATGGGAAGTGAAGCACTTGAATATGGCGTAGATCTTATTTTAGGACCGGGAGTAAATATTCACAGACACCCTNTGTGNGGAAGAAATTTTGAATATTACTCTGAAGACCCATTGTTNACCGGTGAAATAGGTGCTGCAATGGTTAATGGAATTGAATCTAATGGGGTTGGTGCAACTCCAAAACATTTTGTTGCAAATAATCAGGAGACTTCTCGTAACATTAATAACTCAATTGTATCTGATCGAGCAATGAGGGAGATTTACCTTAAAGGATTTGAGATAATTGTTAAAAAATCTCAACCTTGGGCAATTATGTCCTCATACAATAAGGTAAATGGAGTATANACTTCAGAGAGCAAACCATTGCTTACAGATATTCTAAGAAATGAATGGGGTTATGAGGGCATAGTGATGACAGATTGGTTTGGAGGGAATAATGTTTCAGAACAAATCAAAGCAGGGAATGATCTACTTGAACCTGGAACNAAAAATATATGGGATAACCTTATCAAAGCACATGAGGATGGAGATCTTCCTATAAAAGAAATTGATTTATCTGTTAGCAGAATTTTAGGATTAATAATCAAGTCTAAGAAAATGGATAATTATGATTTTACAAACAAACCTGATTTAAATGAAAATGCAATTATTACTCGTAAATCAGCATCTGAAGGCATGGTGCTTCTTAAAAATGAAAACACACTTCCCTTTGAAAACATTAAAAATATTGCTCTGATGGGATCAACCTCATTTAATTTTATTGCTGGAGGTACTGGTTCTGGAGATGTTGAAGAAGCCTACACGGTATCACTTGAGGAAGCCTTGTTAAATTCTGGTTATGAGATAAATGAACTCTCAAGAGCAGTCTTTGAATCACATCGTAAAGAAAATAAAGAAGCTTTTGAGAAGAAGAATCCCTTATTTGCAATGTTAGATCCAAGTCTACCCCCAGAGGTCGATTATTCAATTGATCTCATAAATGATTTTGCAAAAAAATCTGATATAGCTGTTATAACCATTGGACGTAATAGTGGTGAGACTGCCGACAGAGCTGAAAAAGATGATTTTTTGCTTTCAAAAAAAGAATCTCAAATGATTAAAAATACATGTGAAGTATTTCACTCCTACGGGAAAAAGGTTCTAGTTGTATTAAATATTGGAGGAGTTATTGAAACAGCTTCATGGAGTGACTTACCTGATGCAATTTTAGTCGCATGGCAAGCAGGTCAGGAATCAGGTAATTCCGTCGTTGACATTATGTCGGGCACAGTAAATCCTAGCGGTAAACTTCCAATGACTTTTCCTGTCAATTTAAGTGATCATGGTTCCTCTGAAAATTTCCCCACTGGAGTGAAGGCTACTATGGCTGACTTTTTAATGGCGAGTATCATTGGCAGTGGTGAAGAAAAGCCTAAGGAGCAACAAACCAAAAATATTGATTATACTTTTTATGAAGAAGGAATTTATGTTGGATATAGACATTTTGATAAAAGAGAAATAGATGTTTCGTATCCTTTTGGATTCGGACTTTCTTATACTGATTTTGATTATAGTGATTTAAAAATCAAGGAGGAAGAAAACGTAATTAAAATAAGTGTAAAAATAACTAACATAGGCTCATTGCCTGGTAAGGAAGTCATACAAATCTATACATCTAAACTAGACTCAAATATTGATAGACCAATCAAAGAATTAAGAAGTTTCGCAAAAACCGCTAATATAGAAGTAGGTGAAAGTACAGAGATAAATTTTAATATTCCTACTTCAGAATTATCCTATTGGGACGAAGAAAATTCAAGTTGGGAAACAGAAAAAGGAGTTTATGATGTTTTAGTTGGCTCTTCATCTAGAGATATAGAGCTAATTGGTCAGATTGATATAAATTAATATTTTTGACCCTTTTTAAAGTTAATAATACAATTGTTTGCCATTTATTTTTTGCCAGAAAGTAGGGGATTATGAGAATTAGTGTTTTTCTTTTTTTTACTGTATTGCATTCTATTTTTTTATCTGCTCAAGGTCTTAAGGCAGAAGGGAAAAAAATCATTGATCAGAATGGAAACGAGGTTTTGCTCAGAGGAATGGGACTTGGAGGATGGATGTTGATGGAGGGATACATGATGCAATCCTCAGATGTTGCAGATACTCAACATGAGTTTCGCCAAAGGTTAGAAGATCTAATGGGAGTAGACAACACTAACGTTTTCTTTGATAAGTGGTTAGAAAACCATGTGACTAAGGCAGACATTGATTCTTTATCTTCATGGGGTTTTAACAGTGTAAGATTACCCATGCACTACAATTTATTCACTTTGCCAATTGAGGAAGAATCTGTAGAAGGAGAAAACACATGGCTAACAAAGGGATTTACAATTATTGATGAATTACTTCAGTGGTGTGAGGAAAATGAAGTTTACCTGATTTTAG
>NZZH01000030.1 GCA_002702405.1 Flavobacteriaceae bacterium
GCTACTCTCAACCTTCCTTGATCGTCCTTGCAGGACAACGGGTGATCCCTTGTCCTCTGAATATCCCTGACTGTGATCATGCCTGCGCAGTTGCCTCCCCCATCGACCACGACTATCTTCTCGATCCTGTGCTTCTGGAGGAGGCTCTGGGCCTCTTTGGGGTCATAATCAAGTCCGACTGTCACGATGTCACTAGTCATCATCTCAGAGACTTTCGTAGTATCGTCCTCTACGAATCTGATGTCCCTGTTGGTGATTATGCCTGCGAGACTTCCCCCTCCATTGACCACTGGGAATCCAGAGAAGCCGTACTTTGACTTCATCTCCCTCAGCTCGCCGATCGTCATGTCGGGATGTACGGTGATTGGGTTCAGCACGAGTCCGGACTCGAATCTCTTGACTCTCTCGACCTCGGATGCCTGCTCCTCGATTGGCATATTCCTGTGAATGACCCCCAAACCACCTGACTGCGCCATAGCGATTGCCATTGAGCTCTCTGTGACAGTATCCATCGCGGCAGATATTATTGGAATGTTCAGGCCGATTTCCGGGGTCAAATCGGTAGAAATGTCCACCTCGGCCGGAAGAACCGCAGACTCTGCTGGCATCAGAAGGACGTCATCGAAGGTCAGTGCCTCGGGAATGCCGTCTTGCGCCATTAGGGATGGCGTATGGCATCGATACTTGAACGATTCTATCCCTATTCCAGGGGGTTCCGTGAGAGCATGAATGGATATTCTAAGCGTCGTATTGAAAAACCCCGGTTGGGGGGGCCGGGATCATGTCCAAGAGAGGAGGTGAGAGGCTAGTTATGATTGGCTGGCGTGAGTGGGTAGGAATTCCCGAGCTCGAGGGGAGTCCGCTTCTCGCCAAGATTGACACAGGTGCATGGTCTAACACGCTGCACGCATCGGACGTAGAGATCATCGAGTCTGACATTGAGACCCGAGTGAGGTTCAGACTGGAAGACAATGGGGGCTGGGTCGAGCGACCACTGCATGACTGGCGCCGGGTCAGGGACACTGGTGGTCATGACACTCTAAGGCCGGTGATTAGGACTACCTTGGAGATTGCCGGCATGGACTTTGATATCCAGATGTGCCTCCAAGATAGATCCAGAATGAAACATCGGCTGATACTTGGCAGACGATTCCTGAGAGGCGGCTTCTGCATACACCCCAAGAGAGAGTGTATTCACTCGGGCGAGCGCACAGTTCCAAGAATTATGCTAGGCTCGTGATTTCACCCCTCCATGTCATTAGCGATGCCCGCATGGGTAGAGCGTGTCCGAAGCGCGAATCGAGGGTGCTTACGCCCCTGTAAGCGAGCCGTCGCCATGGTGGTTGAGGGGGCTTGCGATCTTCATGGCCCTGATGGCGATTTTTTTTGCGTTCAACGCTTTGATGACCGCGGTCACACCTATGCTCATCTCCGAGTTCACGGACATGGAATGGGAGGAGGTTGAGGCTTACCCCGAAGACGGCAGCGACGAGGAGAAGGAAGAGTGGGAGGAGGGGAAGGCTGCCTGGGATGACATGCAGGACTACGTGGACGATTTTTCGGAGTTTATGGGTCCGATAGCCTTACACAACGCCCTTCTAGCCATCATAGGCCTGGCCAGCGCAGTCCTGCTGTGGACGAACAGGGAAGCCGGCATCAAGGCAGTCGGGGCATGGATAGCCGTCAATTTCGCTGGGGGCGTCTGGATGATGTGGAAGATGTCGGAAATAGGGTTCACGCCGGTTGACGACTATGGTCCGGAGGCAGGGGGAACTGCGATTCCTGATCTTGTCGACCAGATCTCAATGGTGGCGGGGGTTAGTCAGATCGTCTTCTGTAATGGCATGCTGATAGCCATTCTGATTCTTGTCGCTAGCAAGTCCAAGCCGGAAACCTCCTATGACATACCCTCTGGCTTCCGGGATTCCTAGTGTCACTATGTTCAAGTGGCTTGAGCCCTAGGGCAAGGCATGGAACAAGTAGTGAATGGAGTGCTAGTGGTGAACACGGAGACGATTCCGGGGAAGTTGATTACGGAGACTTTGGGGGTCGTTAGCGGCTCCACAGTCAGAGCGAAGCACCTCGGGAAGGATATTTTCGCAGGCCTGAAGAACATAGTCGGAGGGGAGTTGTCACAGTACACGGAGCTCCTGCAGGAGTCCCGTCAGGAGGCAGTTGGAAGGATGGTGGCAGATGCGATGTCGCTCGGTGCGACAGCAGTCGTCAACGTGAGGTTCGCGACTTCCGCGATCACCGCAGGCGCAGCAGAGCTCTTCGCCTACGGGACTGCCGTGAAGTACGAGTAATCGGAGGTCTTTCGATGGCTGATTTCCCATTAGTGTTGTTAATCCTAGGCTTATGCCTAGGGCCATTACTCCTATTGGCATTGGCAGGTACGCTGTGGAGCGTCTTATACCCATTTGTATTCCTCTGGGGGATGCTCACAAGCGGAAGGAATCTCGATAATATGATTCAGGACACCATAGACAGGGAGCGGGCCACGAAGGAGTCTCTTGGAAGGGATCCGCTAACCACGGTTGATGGCGGGTACAGGACCGATGTTCATGATACTGGATTGGTGTATGCCAGCGGAGTCTTCGGACCTAGTTACTGGCACCTGCTGATTGCATGGTTCAACAACCTATTCGGCGGTACCGTCACGATATTCCAGAAGGTGATCTCTGCAGGAAGGGCAGAGGTGATGCAGAGGCTAAGGGAGAACGCGATCGAGGCTGGCTGGGATGACGTGGTCAACGTGAGGATAGACACTGCGGACATGACACCCCAGAGCAGCGGAAGGGGCGTGAAGGGAGTCGAGGTTTTCGCGTATGGCACTGGAGTCAGATACTCCTAGGACTGGTCGTATATCGGTGACTCGTCCAGATGCATTGCGAGATTGAACAGCCACCAGGAAATCAAGTCGAATGATTCGACTAGGTTCTGCACCCCTGTCCCGTTGTCGGTAACCATCATGTCAATCATCGTCTCGAGGTTGTCGCACGGCCCATGGTAGCAGTCCGAGCCACCGGTGAGTGAACCGAAGTCCATCGAGACCACGCCTAGCTGGTCTGCTATCCTCTCGTAGTCACTCCTGCCCCTCTGAGACTCATGCACCGAGATAGAGAGTCTCTTCTGATCGCTCGAATCAACATCCTTCATCGAGGCATATCCTTCGGTATGGTAAATTTCTCTTCCAAGTCGCAATGCCTCGGAGATATTATTGTTGTTCGAGCCTATCCATTCGGCCAGCCTGATCATCGGCCACTGCTCATTGAGTTGGTTATCGGTCTCGGGAATGATATCCACGACCAGGGTGTAGTATCCGGGCCAGTTGGTGCCCACCGCATCAGCGTTTAGGTAGTTGGAGAGAGTTACCCCCGCGGGGATATTATCGATCCACCTATCGACTCCGTCGTAGCCGTTCTCCTCGTTGGACCAGAAGCACACCACGATTGTCCTGCGGTGATCGAACTGGGCTAGTCCCCTGGCAGCCTCCAAGACCAGAGCGACACCGGCTCCATTGTCATGCGCACCTATTTGCGAGCCCCCTCCGGGTGGGCTTCCTGGCTCGGCGATGTCGAGGTGTGCGCCTAATACCAGCCACTCGTCCGGGAACATCGTTCCTTCCTTGTAGCCACAGACATTGACGGCATATGAGAAGTCGGAAATCCAGTACCTGTGGACCTGTGAGTCATATCCCATCCCTTGCAGCTCTCCCTGCATGTAATTAGCAGCCCTCATGTATGTCGGATCATTGAGGGTAAAGGGGCCCCATCGCTGATTGTACCCAGTTTCAGGATCGGCGAATTCCTCCAGCCACTCGAATACATTGAGGCCGTCAATAATTCCAGTGCCGTGCATAGACCCCTCCTCAGGGGAGAAGCCGGATCTGTTCTCTCTGAAAACGGGAATCTGTACGTGAGAGTAAGGGGAGCTGCTGAATGAAGGCGAGTCGAACCATTCGGCCCAACTTTGGTTTGTTTCCCTGAGAGGCCACTTTGTCCTCCCATCCTCGCCCAGAAGGAAGTATGCCGAGTCGGTATTCGAAGGTGCTAGCATTTGGATTGTCTGAGAGCCAGTGCCTCCGAAATGCAGTGTCGTGCCATTGACCACTAAGCCCGAGGAGGGGTCGATGACAAGATACGGGACGTGTACGCTCATTGGGCTGGATGCCAAGATCTCGACCTCCTGGAAATGAGCACCAGAAAGAGTGCTTGGACTGACCTCTAGATCGGCTGTGGATATCATGGGGCTACCGCCATCTGAGGATAGGCATCCCTGAAATGTGCCCGAAATGAAGACGAGTGCGAACAGTATCGCGGTAATCCGCCTCATCGGCAACGGATGTGAGTGGTTCGTATATGGATTGGGTATAACGGGTCAATTTCAAGACGTGTTGTCTCCACGCAGGTCCCTCGGACACGACCCCTCTGCGGGTTTCGGAGTCGGGGGTGAGTGCTTGCAGGGTCCCGTGACTAAGATTGAACCGGCGATCGCCGCACGCCTTTCCAAGCAGAAGTACCAGCTCGTGGGTGAGCATGGGGGGGTGAAGACGTGCCATTGGACGAAGCAGAGCCTGATAGCGGACAGGTCTTGCTACAAGGGCACATTCTACGGCATTGAGAGCCATGGGTGCATGCAGATGGCACCCAACGTGGATACCTGCAACCTTGGCTGCACGTATTGCTGGAGGGAGCCTCACTCTGATACCCTGAATAAGATCGATGACGACCCGTACGAGTTGTATTT
Organism: Flavobacteriaceae bacterium; assembly: GCA_002702405.1. The sequence continues at coordinate 4,750 of NZZH01000030.1, forward strand.
GGAGTCCGTTAGAGGGCATAGACGTCTGCTCACTGGATTCGGGGGGAATCCCAAGGCCGACCCTGTGAAGTTCGCTGAGGCTCAGAACCCGAAGCATGTGGCGATATCACTGAACGGTGAGCCCACACTATACTCGAGACTTGGGGAATTCCTGGATGTCTGCCACCAGCATGGCACCTCCACGTTCCTAGTCACCAACGGTAGCCTGCCNAAGGTAATCGAGAATCTTGATCCGTTGCCAACTCAGNTGTACGTCTCAGTNGATGCACCGAACAAGGAGATTTTCGATAGGTTATGCAANCCTAAGTTCGACCAGGGNGCTTTCTACAAGTTAGAGCAGACCCTNGAGCTGCTGCCTAGCTTGGATACNCGTACAGTGTGCCGNCACACCCTGATCAAGCACGAGTCGCTGGGCCACCANGAGGACTACGCCCGCTTGGACAACATCGCTGACCCCGACTTCATCGAGGCGAAGGGGTATGTCAATGTCGGGAATAGCCAGAATAATCTCTCGATAGAGAACATGCCAACGCACCAGGAGGTTATGGATTTCTCAAACACACTGGCTCCAATGGTCGGGAGGGAGGTTCTTTCTGACAGGAGGGAGAGCCGTGTGGCACTGATCGGCAAGGAAATGATCCCAGTTACACTGCCCGAGAAGGTAAGGGAGCTCCCGAAGGACCTCGGTATAGCGAAGCCCCAGAGATTCTTGCTCCCTCAGGCTTGAACCATGGGCCTGCTGGATCCGCATTCAGGGCAGCGCTGCTCTGGGCTTTCCCCGTAATCATGGAAACATGCCGGACATGTTGGCGAGAGGGTGANCTCGGTTTTTCCTTCGACGTCGATTCTCTCTTCGGAGACTCTCTCGAGGTTCAGGGAATCTCGTACAACCTCCGGAAGCTCGAACCTNCCTGGGCCCCCGATTTGGGTGAGTATATCGGGCGGCAGGGTAAACGTCCCTGTATCGTCGATGATNAGTTCGCGGCTTCCTGATAGATCTGCAATATCCACATCAGTCCCGTGCTGGGCGACGAACCTACCGTCCCTGAGCTCCAAGGANCGCTCNCAGAAAGCGGCTACCTCTCTGTTGTGTGTCACTAGGAAGAAGGCGACGTCTTCCTCCCTGTGGAGGGTATCGAAGAGCTCCAGCACCTCCCTGCTGGTAATCGGGTCCAAGGCGCCTGTCGGCTCGTCGGCAAGTATCAACTTGGGTTCTGTGATCAAGGCTCTGGCGATTGCAACCCTCTGTTGCTCCCCGCCGGAGAGCTCCTCGGGCATCCCACCGGACCTCTCGCCCATTCCAAGGCGGTCCAATAGGGCCTGTGCCTTTGACCTTGCAACGCCAGGCAATACGCCTTGGTGGCGGAGGGGCTGCGCTACATTGTCCAGTGCGTTCATGTGAGGGAGGAGGTTTGAGTCTTGGAAGATGAAGGATACGGTTTCCTGGCGAAGTTTGACCAGTTGATTTCCTGTTAGCCTGGTCATTCTATTTCCTGCGAGTTCGACCCCTCCGGCNGANGGCTTCATCAATCCCCCCAGACACTTGAGTAGTGTGGATTTACCAGAACCGGAAGGTCCGACTANAGCCACNGCCTCGCCCTCGAAGACTGTCACATGAAGNCCCCTCAGGGCGACTACGTTACCGTCTTCGGCCTTTGAATCGTAGACGTGGTAGAGTCCGTCCGCTTTCAGAATCTCATTCCTCTCAGACATANTCTCACTCTCCCTTCAGCACCACTGCCAAGTCTGCTTGCAGTGCCTTTCTNGTTGTGTAGAGCAACGCTAGAAGCACCGCGATGAGGACGGATGCGTTGACCAATACTAGATCGGNCCATGGCCACACAAGTTCTCTTGCTATGGGGGCGCTTTGGCCCAGGAACAATTGGAAGATGAAACCGAATATTCCGAAGAATCCGTTGAANGNCTCGGCTATCGCGAGNCCCAGGACNACCCCNANGGCCATGCTAACNGTGAGGATTGAGAGGATCTCGAANAGGACNAGCCTCGTTACCTGGTTGGGGCTAGCTCCGATTGCCTGCAGGATGGCCAGCTCCCTCTTGCGCTGGGTGAGTACNAGNGANAGGAACACGAAGGCGGATGCCACNGANGCCAGTGATGCTACAATGAACTGCATGCTGAGCANTCCCGGNGTNCCNAAAATTAGGCCNCCGTTACGCTCATTTTCGCGGTGGGCNGTAGACCAGTCGGAGGCNGCACTTACCCCGTTTCCATTTATCATCTCGGCACTGACTGCNCTGAGCGCATCGGCACAATCNTCGTCAGTCTGNTCGCACATCTCGAAGAACCAGCGTGTNGANGAAAACGNNTCCGCAGTAGTGTTCCCGACNAGTTCCCTGTAGGANGACTCNCCGATNACNATNGCNTGCTCNGCCTCGGAAGCAGAAAGNCCNGGGACCCANCTGTGNCTCCCTTCATATTNNACCNNAGATTCAGTCGTCGTTGTCGTNACNATNAGCTCGAAGTCTGGCCCNANTTGGAAGTCGTAATCTGTGTACTCTATCGTCTGACTCCCCCCTTCCTCCAGATTATCGAAAACATCCCTAGCGGATGACCCNGCGGTGAAACCACCAGATGCCCATGAGGAAACTATCTCGTCAATGCCATCCCCAGGAATCGCCTGTGCGTCCCATATCAGGGTGTCATCATGCCCATCGAAAAGAACCCATGTCCTGACCAGGGCATTCTCTCCCTTCGGATTAGTGAAAATATCAGCTACTGCCGTCATGGAGGATATGCTTGTGATATCACCGTCTCCAGCCCTCTCGATTGCCATCATCATCTCCGCCCTAGCCTGATCTTCTGTAACTGCGGATTCGAACTGGACCTGCATATCTGCACCAGTCTGTGCGGATGTGGTGCGCTCATCGACTTCTGTACCGGTGTAACCCTGGACAGCAGCGAGAGTGACGATGGAGAGTGTGAGTAGCATGATCACGGCCAGTCGGTTCACTGACTCTGATGACCCTGAGCCCCTGAGCCCCCTCCTAATGTCCGACACTGCTGGAGACCATGAAAGGAGGGCGGTCAGAATCCTCGGGCCGGCTGCACCTATCCTCCCGAGAACCAACGCGCCGCCTATCCATAGGAGGAACGGTCCGAACAGCAGGAGGAGCGCGTTAACGATGAAGTTGGAGATGAGTCCTCCTGATCCATATGGGCCCCANCCTCCATTGGACTGGATCCAGCTCTCAAAATACGCCAGCAGACCGAATGCGAATGACAAAATATGGAGCCATGTTCTTGGCTCTCTCTTTTCTGATACCTTCCTGACTCCCTCGTCGATCTCTATCCTGAGGAAGTCCCTGGTCCTGCTTCTTCCGAATAGAAGAGACAGGCCCACTGTTAGCAGTATGATGAAGATGGTTGACCCGAGGCTCAAGGTGGGGCTGATGTCTATTCCGCCGGACCTGAATGACATGAAGCCGACTGCATCCAACACCAACGGCACCGAAAGAAGTGCTAGGGTGTAACCGAAGAACCACGCGAAGAGGCTAGTAACTGCTAGTTCAAGCATTATCATTCCTGTGAGGGTTCCCTCGGTACCACCGATTACACGATGTATGGAAACCTCCCTCTTGCGCTGCTCGAGGGAAAGGACCAGTCCGTAAATAAGGACTGAGAACGATAGTACTACTATTGGAATCATCAGGATGTAATCGAAGACCTGTATGATTCCCAGGAATATATTGAGGAAGGTTATGGTGCCGGAGATAAGGTCGTTGTATTCCACCAGTATGCCTGCACTGGTGTAGTTTCCAGCCTCGACTTGCGACTTTAGGTTGTCAAGCCACTTTGTGGCGTCGGCGGTGGAGGTGGTTGGAAGTTGGTTCCTATCGACTGCGAGTCCGAGGTACCCGTGGTCGTTGTCCATGAGGATAGTCTTCTGCTCGTCGCTCAGGACGGCGTCGGAAATCATGAGCGGGTTGAACAGTAGAGTGGGGTTGCCTGCACCGCCTTCCTGGTAAACGGCTGCTACGGTCAAGTCGCTCACAGTTAGGTTCTGCCAGCAGTAGACGTATGTCCTCTCGTTCGCGGACCAGAACTCCTCCTCGCCCTGACAATCATCGAAGCCATTCGAGAAGCTCTCTATGGGCAGGAAGTCTGCTACGTATCTGAAGGTCAGAGAGGAGATTGTGTCGTTCACTGCCACTCCGGCGCTGCTGGCTATCTGGGAGGGGAGTACGATNGTTCTGTTAGCAGCGGCATCTGCGGCANTAGTCGGCCAGCTACCATAGATTATGCGNGAGTCCTGGCCCTTTGTCGAGTGNCTCTCTCCNAGGGCNCCATCCCATATGCCGTCCCCATAGAAGCGAACNGTCCTTTGGTCGTTGATGGGTGGTCCTGAAGAGAGGGCCTCGGGNTACTCCCAACTGACGTTCGCCCAATTCCCAGTGGGACCCTCGGCGGCGATGACGTTGAGCGGTTGTGGGACAATGAAGTCCTCNTCGAAGAACCCGTCTACCCTGACTCCCTGNCGGCCATAGACCAGNCCGCAGTCCGAGAATTCGTCCATCTCTACGAATTCTATGCATAGTGACTCCCANAGGGCTGAGTCGTTCGTCCTGCCCTCTGCATCTGACCCGGGGTCCTCTGAGAAGTCTATCTTCGCATCGAAGACCTCCTCCTGGAGTGAGAACTGGAGGAATGCTTGCGATAGCCCGACCCCATATGCGAGGACTGTGGATATCACCAGGGACGCCAGGAATACCCCTGCGAATACCGCGAGCACCCTCTCACGACTCCTCCAGGAGCTTTTGGCGGCCATAACCAGGTTATCCGGCAAGGACAGCAAGCGTNCCTTCATGGGTAGTTTCTCGATTCTCTCGAATTTACCGCTGCTGATGTCAATGTTGAACAGCAGGAGGACCTGGGCAATCAACNGATATGGAAGCNATATGATGAACNTGAGAATTTCCCACTCGAGCCAGCGGAAACCATAACGACCACGNGCCATTATTCCCCGACCCCCGCGTCTTCGCCCCATGCAGAGCGTATGTCCGAGGCTGCCGTGACNCCGTCCCTGAGNAGGAGCATCCTATCAGCCATGGATGCTAAGGATGGGTCGTGNGTAACCANGAGGATCGACATCCCGTCNTCCTCGCAGAGCTGCTTGAACAGNTCGATTATNCCNTGGCCGCTCTTCACATCGAGGTTTCCGGTCGGCTCGTCTGCGAGGAGTAGCGGTCGGGAGCCCGCGATCGCCCTGGCGATTGCGACCCTCTGCCTCTGNCCNCCGGANAGTTGGTCCGGNATGAANTCCATNCGGTCNCCGAGTCCGACCCTCTCGAGGGCGTCTNTCGCCTGCTGCTCCGCCTGCTCTGTNGGTACGCCAGATAGCTCGAGCGCGAAAATCACGTTGTCCAACGAACTTAGTCGGTCGATCAGGTGGAAGTCCTGGAAAATCCACCCGACACCCCTCCTCCTGACATCGACGACCCTGCTTGGTGGCTTGGTACCATAATTGAACTCTGAAAGCGAGATTGAGCCCGAGTCTGCCTCCAAGAGGCCCCCGATTATGTTGAGCAAAGTGGACTTGCCACAACCGGACGGGCCCATCAACGCGACGAGTTCGCCTGACTTGATTTCGAGGTCGATCCCCTTGAGCACCTCCAGTCGCCTCCGGCCGGAGCCAAATCCCTTCTTGAGGTCCCGGACATCGAGCACGTCAAATCGTGAAATGATTTGTATTTAATTCTGTGTTACACGTTTTGGTTGGGCCTGACAGCTAGGTCATAGGCATCTGCTAGTGACTTACCGTGCGAATCGGGGCTAAGCAGCGATTTGACGTGGTCGATCAGTTCCTCGTCCGGGTGTCTTGGAACTCCGCCAGATTTCCTCCACTCGGAATGAATCCTGACTAGCTCGTCGACCCAATCAGCGATGCTCGTGGGATTCAGTAGACAACGATCGGGGATTATCTCGTTGTGGGCTGTAAGATCCGATGCCATGACTGGGCAGCCGGCGGCCATGGCCTCCGCGGGGGGGTATCCGAAGCCCTCGCAGGCGCTGGGGAAGAGTAGGACCTCGGCATGCTGGAAAGCGGCGACTAATTGGTCGTCGCTGACTTTGACCTCGCTGCCTATGTGGAGGACGTTGATATCCGAAGATACCTCATCGGGCAATTCTCCTATTACCTCCCTCGCGAAGTTGAGTCTCTTTCTGGGCTCGTCGCTTCCAACCGTGATCACGAGCATCTTTGATTCGTCGTCCAGATCC
>NZZH01000031.1 GCA_002702405.1 Flavobacteriaceae bacterium
AATTTCAGATAATATAGGTAAAATTAAAAGGTCAAATAACGTTGCTGTTCTCCAAAATAAAAGATGGAATGAAATTCTTGGAAAAATGATTTTAGAAGGTGAAAAATTAGATCTTAGTGAAGAGTTTATTTTAAAATTGTTTAAAGCCATTCATCAAGAATCTATTAACAGACAAGAAAAGGTTATAAATAAATAGTTATTTAACTGCAGATTTAATTCTTCTAACAGCTTCAATAATTTCTTTTTCAGATGCAGCATAAGAAATTCTAATACAATCGTTATTTCCAAATGCTTCTCCTGAAACTGTTGCAACGTGAGCTTCTTCAAGTAGAAAAAAAGCAAAATCAGTTGAATTATTGATTTTTCTAGTTTTTAATTTTTTTCCAAAAAAGAAAGATATATCAGGAAATACATAAAATGCTCCTTGAGGATTGTTTAATTTAAATCCATCTATTTTTGATAGTAAACTTATAATAAGATTTTTTCTATTGTAAAATTCATCAATCATATATTTTATTTCAGATATTGATGTATCAAGAGCTGTAATTGTTGCTCTTTGAGCAATACAATTTGCACCACTTGTTATTTGACCTTGCATTTTATTACAAGCTTTTGCAATAAATTCTGGAGCTCCAATATAACCAATTCTCCAACCAGTCATTGCATAAGCTTTAGAAATACCATTGACTGTAATTGTTCGATTATAAAGGTCTTTTATTCTGGCTATACTAAAATGTTTAATGCCATAATTAATGTGTTCATATATTTCATCTGAAATTATATAAATATTTGGATGTTTTTTTAAAATTTCACCAAGAGCCTTATATTCATTTTCACTATAAACAGATCCACTAGGGTTATTAGGAGAGTTAAATATTATTAATTTAGTATTATTTGATATAGCTTTTTCAAGTTGATTAGGTGTGATTTTAAAATCATTATCAATTGATGAAGGTATGATTTTAAAATTTGCTTCACATAAATTTGCAATTGCAGAATAACTTACCCAGTATGGAGCCGGCAATAAAACTTCATCACCTGGATTAAGTATTGACATACAAACATTAGCAATAGATTGTTTTGCACCAGTGGAAACTACTATTTGAGATTCATTATAATCAATATCATTATCTCGTTTAAATTTTTCGCATATTGATTTTTTTAAATCTAAATATCCATCGACAGGACTGTAAGAATTATAATTATCATTAATTGCTTTTATAGCTGATTTTTTAATAAAATCAGGTGTATTAAAATCAGGTTCACCAAGACTTAATCCAATAACATCNTTACCTTTAGCTCTTAATTCACGAGCTTTTGCAGCCATCGCNAGAGTTGCAGATACAGGAAGGTTTTTGATTTTTTCTGAAAGAATTTCCATTTATTTGCAAATATATATATTAATAAGATTTTTATATTAATTTAATATTTAAATTTTGGATGACATAAAAAAATACTTTCCTGAATTAACTAAAGACCAAATTAATAAATTCGAAATGTTATATGATATATATAATTTTTGGAATTCTAGAATCAACTTAATATCAAGAAAAGATTTTTCTTTTTTTTATGAAAGACATGTTTTANATTCTTTGAGTATTNCAAAATTTTTTAAGTTTAAAAAAAGAAGTGCAATTTTAGATATAGGAACTGGGGGAGGTTTTCCAGGTATTCCACTTGCAATAATGTTTCCAGAATCTTTTTTTTATTTGATAGATGGAATTGGAAAAAAAATAATAGCAGTTAAAGATGTAATTAAAAACATTGAGTTAAAAAATGTTTATGCAGAACAAATTAGAGTTGAAAACTATGAGAAAAAATTTGATTTTGTTGTAAGTAGGGGAGTTGCTAAAATTAATAAATTAGTTCCATTAATATCAAAGAATATTTCTAAAAATTCGAAGCATGAAAAAGATAATGGTCTAATTTATTTGAAAGGTGGAGAATTAACTAAAGAAATAAGTATTTACTCTTATTCAAAANAATTTGAAATAAANAAAATTTTTAGTAATCATTTNTTTGAATNGAAAAAGATTTTATACATACCATTATAAAATATTATTCAAGAAAANGATATCTGTAATTTTCTTCTGGAATAAAAGTTTCTTTAATTANTCTGGGNGATGTCCATCTTAGTANATTATATAATGATCCTGCTTTATCATTTGTTCCTGATGCTCTTGCACCNCCAAAAGGTTGTTGACCAACTACAGCTCCTGTTGGTTTATCATTAATNTAAAAATTCCCAGCACAATCTTTTAATCTTTTTAGTGCCTTTTCTATTATATATCTTTCNTGGGAANAAATAGCTCCAGTAAGNGCGTAAATTGAGGTTTCATTAACCAATTTNAGAGTTAATTCCCAATCTTTGTCTTCAAATATATAAACTGTTGCTACTGGTCCAAATAGTTCTTTTTCCATTGTAAAATATTTAGGATTTGTAGTTAAAACTATTGTTGGTTCAATGAANTAACCTTTNCTGGAATTACAATTACCACCTATNATTATTTCTGCATCTTNGTCTTTTTTTATTTTATCAATAGTTTTTTTGATTCTTTCATATGATTTTTTATGAATGACTGATGTTATAAAATTTTTAAAATTTTCAGGAGAACCCATTTTTAATGTCTTTATTTCTTTTTTTAGCAGATTAAGTACAATTTTAGAAATAGACTTTGGNATATATATTCTTGATGCAGCTGAACACTTTTGTCCTTGATATTCAAAAGCACCACGAATTATTCCTGAAACAAGAGCTTCTTTATTTGCAGAGGGGTGAGCTATAATAAAATCTTTTCCTCCTGTCTCACCAACTATTCTTGGATATGTNTTATAAAGATTGATGTTTTTTCCGATTTTTTTCCAAATACTTTTAAAGATCTCAGTTGATCCTGTATAATGAATTCCAGACAGGTCTTTTGATTTAATAATAGAATTTGTAATCATTTCAGGATCTCCAAAAATCACATTAATCACACCATCGGGAAGACCTGCTTCTTTAAAGATATCAATAATTATTTTTGCAGATAAAACTTGAAAATCACTAGGTTTCCATATAACTACATTGCCCATCATTGCTACACAACTAGAAAGGTTACCTGCTATAGCTGTAAAGTTAAATGGTGAAATTGCATAGACAAAACCCTCTAATGGTCTATAGTCTAATCTATTCCAAATTCCAGAAGATGATTCAGGCTGATTCATATAGATTTCTTGCATATAGTAAACATTAAATCTTAAAAAATCAATTAATTCACAAGCTGAATCAATTTCTGCTTGATGAGCTGTTTTTGATTGACCAAGCATTGTAGCAGCATTAATTTTTGCTCTATATGGGCCGGAAATTAATTCAGCAGCTTTTAAGAAAATGGAAGCTCTTGAATACCATGGCATTTTAGACCATTTTTTTTTTGCCCTTAAAGAATTATTTATTGCATCTTTCACATGAGAAGAATTACATTTATGATAAATTCCCAGAGTGTGATTATGATCATGGGGTGGACAAATTTTTTCAGTATCCCCAGTAAATATTTCATCCTTACCAATATAAAGAGGTACTTCAACTTCCTCTTTTAGCATTTTTTTATATTCTAAAAGAACTAGTTTCTTCTCTTTACTTCCATTTTTATATGATAAAACTTTCTCGTTTTTAGGTGAAGGAACTTTGTAGATGCTATTTGGCATTATGTTAATTTTAAAAGAACTAGTTAATTCAAAATAAATGGAACATTTAATTTAAAATTTGGAATTTTAACTTTGAATTTATTAGAATTNGAAAAATTTATCATAGTATATATTCCACTCATTGAAGCAATTGACGAATAGATTAAACAACCAGATGAGTATTTATGATATTCACCAGGCTTTACTATAGGNTTTTCACCTAAAACACCATTTCCATTNATGAATTTAGTCTTATGATTCGATTCAATTATTTTCCAATGTCTTGTTAATAGTTGAACTGTATAATTACTATTATTCTCAATCTTAATTTTATAAGAAAAAGCATAATTAACACAATTATNGTTAATAAAGTTGCCTTCAAAATTTGTTGAAACTGAAACTTTTATCCCTTTTGTAATTTGTTGAATCATAAGCTCATAAATAATAATGAAGTTATATGTTAACTATAAATATAATAAAAGCACTATTATAAATAAGCTGTTTTATTTTAATTTTTAAGATTAAATGAATTGGTTTTTCCAACTCCAATAAGTTTATCAAATTTTTCTCCAATACCTCTATAATAAACTAATACTAAATATTCATTCTCTGTTATNGCATGCGAACCACTAATATTATTTTTATTCAAAAAATCTTTAGTTTTAGAAACATATTTATAGTTATAAAAACCTTGCTTCAAAAGTAAAACTCCTTCATATAATTCCAAGGAAGGATTATAGTACATTTTGTTTTTTTCAGTTAGCTTGTAATTATTGAATTTACCATAAATATATATAGAGCTTTTATCAAAATTTATATCTGATGCCAGACTGAAGTGAACCCATGTATAATCGGCTTCTGTTTTAGAGTTTTGACTTCCATTTAAAGTTCTTATTTTAAAATTTCCATTTATATCTTGATTATAAATATAACTATTATAGTTTCTGCTATTATCAATTTTAAGATAGGTTTCATACAAGTCGGATCTATTAATATAGCTTATGTTTTGATTTGTAGATCTTATTTCTTTTGTATCAAAAAACAAATATTCATTTCCTCCTTCAAATTTTGATTCTGTATCGTATTTGTATTCTAGTTTTGAGTTAATTATATATTGAGGTTTTAGATTGTTGATTTGTGAATTCCATTGATAATTTTTAATTATAGTTACTTTAATTCTTTTTTCAGGTTCTCTAAAAAATATNTTTTTAGGAGTTATTGAAAAGTGTATTGATTGATGGGTTTTAAAGAATTCCATATCCTGAAGTCTATAGACATTTAAATTAGTGTCTACCTTTTTATCATATATACAGAATTTTCTTGAAAAAATTATTTCATCTAAAGAATTATAAATTTCAATCATATAGTTTCCGGAAACTAGAAAACGAGTTTTATCATTTGGAAATTTTAATTCGTAATGAGTATATGGTTGAAGAGTATTAAATGAATTAGAGTAATTGACAATTCTGACATTATCGAAGCCTTGAAATATTTCGTTTTTAAATAATTCTGATTCTTTCCAATCAAAATTAAAATGTCTTATTTTATAGTAGTAATCTTCTTCGTTAGAATTTAAGTCATCAAAACTTAAAGTAATATTTTCATTAATTGAAACAATTGGAAATTGATCACTGTAATCCTCACCTTTGAAAATTATTGTTTTAATATTTATTGGTTCAGAAACTTCATCAACTTGACCATTTAAAAAAGTAGATATTTCAAAAAATATTAATATTATAAAAAGATTTTTTTTACTCATTTAAGTAAAATTTAGATTAAACAAATATTTTAATAAAGTTTTATAACATTAATGTTTTAAAATTTAAATACATNTTATTTAGAATCATTATAAATAGAGTTATTCTTATATATTTAGTTTAATCAAAACATCCTTTATTATTAAATTTGCATCGATTTTAGACTTTATTGTTTTAATGAAATTAACTAAAAGTATTCGAATTAAAAAAGGAGCAAACCTAAAAATCATAGGTGAAGCTTCTAAAATATTAAAAAAAAATATTTTACCTTCTATTTTTTCTGTAAAACCTACAGATTTTTTCGGTTTGATACCAAAACTTATTGTTAAAGAGGGAGATAAAGTTAAAGTTGGGACTCCTTTATTTTATAGTAAAGAAAATCCAGAGATAACAATTGTTTCTCCTGTTTCAGGATCAATTAAATCTATTATTAGAGGAGCAAAACGGAAAATTTTAGAATTAATAATAGATTCTGACAACAAGAATTTAAAAATTAAACACGATGTTAATTTTCAAGAAAATGATAAACATGAAGTTCAAAAAATAAAAAATCTTTTATTAATAAGTGGTAGTTGGCCTTTCTTAAAACAAAGACCCTATGGAGTTATAGCTGATCCTAATGTNTCTCCAAAAGCTATATTTATCTCAACAATNGATAAAGCTCCTTTAGGAGTAGATTATGATTTTATTTTAAAATCTAGAGTTGATGATTTTCAATTAGGAATTAATGTCTTAAACAAAATGTCTGGTGGTAAAGTATTTTTGGGGCTAGATAAGAATTTTAGAGGTTTTTATGAAAAGATAAAAAATGTTGAAATATATGATGTTCAAGGACCTCATCCATCTGGAGATGTTAGCTTTCATATTCATAAAATTAGTCCTATAAATCCAGGAGAAAAAATTTGGACAATTAATCCCGAAGATGTTTCCAACATAGGATCCTTTTTCAAAACTGGATATTATACTCCGACAAGAACAATTGCTATAGCCGGAAGTCTTGTTAAAGAGCCTAAATATTACGAAACAATTATTGGTTCTAAGTTAAAAATATTTTTGAAGGACTCTAAAGTTGATAATAATACTCAGCTCAGGTGCATTAATGGAAATGTATTAAATGGAAAAATTGAATCTATTGATGGTTTTATAGGTTACTACAATAATTTAGTTTCGATAATACCTGAAGGAAATAATTATAGAATGTTTGGTTGGCTTCCCTTTGTCGATAATAAAATTTTAAGTTTAAGTAATACTTCTTTGTCATGGTTATTTAATAGAAATGGTTCTGAAGTAAATTCAAGTTTAAATGGAGAAGAGAGGGCTTTAGTAGTAACTGGAGAAATGGAAAATGTTTTCCCAATGGATATATATCCTATGCAATTAGTTAAGGCTTGCTTAGCCTCTGATATTGAAAAAATGGAAGGGTTAGGGATTTATGAAGTTATTCCTGAAGATTTCGGTTTAATTGATTTTTCTAACACTTCTAAAATTGAAGCTCAAGAAATTATTAGAGAAGGAATAGAATTAATGATAAAAGAAGTAGGATGAAAAAATTTTTAAGAAATAAGATTGATTTAATAAAAAGGAATTTTCAAAAAGGTGAAAAATTTGAAAAGTTTGCTCCTGCTTTAAATGCTTTTGATACTTTATTATTTGTACCTAATCACACTACTCAAAAGGGATCTCATATTCGTGATGCTGTAGATTTAAAAAGAACAATGGTAACTGTAATTATTGCTTTAATACCTGTCTTGATTTATGGTATATACAATACCGGTTATCAATATTATATTCAAACAGGGGAAAGTTTTACTTTTTTAGATGCATTTTATCATGGATCATTAAAAATAATTCCAATGATTATAGTCTCATATGTTGTTGGGTTAAGTATTGAGTTTGCTTTTGCAGTTTACAGAGGTCATGAAGTTAACGAAGGATATTTGGTTACAGGATTATTAATTCCTATGATAATGCCCGTTGATATACCTTTATGGATGGTTGCTATTTCGGTCGCATTTGCNGTTTTAATAGCTAAAGAGGCCTTCGGAGGAACTGGAATGAATATTTTGAACCCTGCTTTAACAGCTAGAGCATTTGCTTTTTTCGCATATCCCACATACATGTCCGGAAATAAAGTTTGGGTTTCTGAAGCCTCAAATGTAGATTCTATTTCTGGAGAAACAATTCTTGGTTATCTGGCTGCAGGTCAAAATATAGATTACTCAGTTATGGATATGTTCATGGGATCAATACCAGGATCAATTGCAGAGACCTCNACATTTTGGGTAATTATAGGAGCTTTGATTTTAATTTTAACTGGCGTTGGAAGTTGGAGAATTATAGTCTCAGGTATTTTAGGAGGAGCTTTTATGGGCTTTATTTTTAATCTACTTGGGTTAAATCCTTTAATGGAGTTTTCATGGATAAATCATTTAATTGTTGGAGGTTTTGCTTTTGGAATAGTTTTTATGGCTACTGATCCTGTTTCAGCTGCTCAAACTAATAAAGGAAAATGGATTTATGGTTTTTTGGTTGGGGTGTTTTGTATTATGATTAGAGTCTTTAACCCTGCCTATCCTGAAGGAGTTATGTTAGCAATTTTACTTATGAATGTTTTTGCTCCAACAATTGACCATTATGTAATTAATATGAATATTGGAAGAAGAAAAAAAAGATGGTCTCAAAACAATTTAGTCGAAACAATTTAGGTTATGAATAGAGATAGCAATTTTTATACTTTTTTATTTACTGGAGTAATGGTTTTTTTAGTTGCAACTAGTTTAGCTACAACTGCAAGTTTGTTAAAAGATCTTCAGAAGGAAAATGTGCGTAAAGAAAAAATGCAAAACATTTTATCTTCAATTGGAATAAATACTGATCGAGAGAATTCTGAAAAGCTCTATAACAGTTATATTACTAATGCATTATCCTTAAAGTCTGATGGTACAATTGATAAAGAAGTTGATGCATTTAAGATTAAATTAAATAAAGAATTAAAGAAGACCCCTGATCAACAAAGATTTCCAATTTACATTGCTAATGTAGAAAATAAAAACTATTATATAATTCCTTTGAGAGGTGCTGGTTTATGGGATGCGATATGGGGTTATATTGCATTAAAAGATGATAAAAGCACTATAAAAGGGGCTGTATTTGATCACAAATCTGAAACTGCAGGACTTGGAGCTGAAATTACTCAGGATTGGTTCCAAAACAGATTTGTTGATGAAAAAGTTATGGATATAAATGGAAATTTGGTTGGTATTAATGTATCAAAAACTAATAATGATCCTAAGGATTTAGATAAGTTAGATCATGAGGTTGATGCTATTTCTGGTGCAACTATAACTGGAGATGGAGTAACAGATATGATAATTGAAAGGTTAAAGCATTATTTACCCTTTTTTAATCGTAAGGATGCTTTGGCTTTAAATAATTAATTATGAAAAAGAATAAAAATATAAACAAGAAAAATCCTCTTTTATTTTTCATAAACAAAGATTCAGAACCTTTATTATCTTCTAAAAACAGAAAGCTTTTATCTGACCCTTTGGATGATGATAATCCAATTACAGTTCAAGTTTTAGGAATTTGTTCTGCATTAGCAATTACAGTACAATTAAAACCTGCAATTGTAATGAGTATTTCAGTTGTTGCTGTTATGGCTGCTAGTAATGTTATTATATCTATTTTAAGAAATTTGATACCAAATAGGATAAGGATTATTGTTCAACTTGTTGTTGTAGCTTCAATGGTAATTTTAGTTGATCAAATATTGAAAGCGTTTGTTTATGATGTTAGTAAAGAACTCAGTGTTTTTATTGGATTAATAATAACAAATTGTATTATAATGGGAAGATTAGAGGCTTTTGCTCTCGGAAATAATGTATGGAGATCATTTTTAGACGGAATTGGCAATGCTTTAGGTTATGCATGGATATTAATTGCTGTTGCTTTTTTTAGAGAGTTATTTGGATCGGGTAATTTATTAGGCATTCAGGTTATACCTGATTTTATATATGAAATGGGTTATGTAAATAATGGTTTAATGTTGTTATCACCCATGGCATTAATTGTCGTAGGGATTATTATTTGGATCCAAAGATCTAGAAACAGAAAACTAATTGAAGAAAATTAATATCAAATGGAAGCATATTTAAATTTGTTTGTTAAAAGTATTTTTATAGAAAATATGGTTTTTGCATATTTTCTTGGAATGTGTTCTTATTTGGCAGTATCTAAGACAGTTAAAACTGCTCATGGTTTAGGAATGGCTGTAATTTTTGTTTTAAGTGTAACAGTTCCAATAAACTTTTTAATTAATAAATATATTTTGGAAGATGGTGCTCTAGGAAACTGGCTAGGTCCAGAATTTGAAAGTGTTGAACTAGGTTTTTTGACTTTCATTTTATTTATTGCTGTTATTGCTTCAATGGTTCAATTGGTTGAAATGATTGTTGAAAAATTTGCACCAGCACTTTATGGCTCATTAGGTATTTTTCTTCCTTTGATTGCTGTCAATTGTGCAATTTTAGGAGGCTCACTTTTTATGCAATTAAAAGATTTTTCAGGTATTTTAGAATCCGGAGTATATGGATTTGGATCTGGTGTTGGTTGGTATCTAGCGATTGTTGCTATTGCTTCTATTAGAGAAAAAATTGCTTATTCTAATGTTCCGGCTCCACTTAGAGGACTGGGTATTACTTTTATCATTACAGGTCTTATGGCTCTTGGTTTTATGAGTTTTATGGGAATTAAATTATAAATAATATGGATATAATTTTTATTACGATTATTTCAAGTCTAGTAGTTTTTTTAATTATTACTTTATTATTAGTTGGTGCTTTATTGGGAGTTAAGGCTAAACTTTTGCCTTCCGGCCCAGTCTCTTTGACAATTAATGGTGAAGAAAAAGTTGAAGTTTCATCTGGGGGGACCTTATTAAGTACTCTTGGAGATAATAAAATTTTCTTGCCCTCAGCATGCGGAGGTGGAGGTACTTGTATTCAATGTAGGTGTCAAATTATAGAAGGAGGTGGAGAACTTCTACCAACTGAAGAGCCTCACTTTTCCAGAAAAGAAGTATCAGAAGGATGGAGATTGGGATGTCAAGTTAAGGTTAAAGAGGATATGGTAATAAAAGTTCCTGAGGAAGTTTTTGGTATTAAAAAGTGGGAAGCAAAAGTTGTAAGAAATTGGAATGTTGCTTCATTTATTAAAGAGTTTGTAGTTCAAATTCCAGAAGAAATGGATTATAAAGCTGGAGGCTATATACAAATTGAGATTCCGAAATGTGAAATTGATTATAAAAAAATTGATATTTCAGCTCATCCAGATGAGCATCCAAAAGATGCTCAAAAATTTAAGTTGGAATGGGATAAATTTAATTTATGGAATTTAAATATGAAGAATTCAGAAACAGTTGAAAGAGCTTATTCTATGGCATCTTACCCTGCAGAAGGTAAAGAAATCATGCTTAATGTCCGAATTGCTACTCCTCCTTGGGATAGAAATAAAAATGATTGGATGACCGTAAATCCTGGAATTGCATCATCTTATATTTTTTCAAAAAAAGCGGGAGACACTGTAACTATATCTGGACCTTATGGAGAATTTTTTATCAATGAATCTGATTCAGAAATGTTGTATGTTGGAGGTGGTGCTGGAATGGCTCCTATGAGGTCTCATTTATATCACTTATTTAGAACATTAAAAACTGGAAGAACTGTAACATTTTGGTATGGGGGTAGATCTAAAAGAGAACTTTTTTATGTTGATCATTTCAAAGCTTTAGATAAAGATTTTAAAAATTTCAACTTTTACATTGCTCTTTCTGAGCCACTTGAGGAAGATAATTGGAAAGAAAAAAAATCTCTTGATGATAAAGAGGGAGATGGCTTTACAGGTTTTGTTCATCAAGTAGTTATTGATCAGTATCTTAATTATCATGAAGAACCTGAAGATATTGAAGTTTATTTTTGTGGACCTCCGCTAATGAATCAAGCTGTAGAAAAAATGGCGGATGATTTTGGCATTCCTCCTGAAAATGTAAGATATGATGACTTTGGAGGATAATGTGTAAAATCTTTTTTTTTTAAATGATTTTCATATTTTATTTTTAAAATGAGAGTTATCCAAAGAGTTTTATATATAAGTTTAGTTTTATTTCTTTCTTGCAATAAA
Organism: Flavobacteriaceae bacterium; assembly: GCA_002702405.1. The sequence goes on from NZZH01000031.1 coordinate 11,601, forward strand.
TCTGCAGATAAAAAAAAGATTATCAGTGGATATTCATTTGGGACATCATTTTCTGTTCAATTTCAAAAAAACAACAATGAGAATGTTGTAAAAAATAAAATTGATTCTCTTTTTAAAATTATAAATAATTCTTTTTCAACTTATATTTATGATTCAGATATTTCAAAAATTAATCGTGGTGATTCTTTATTATTAGTTGATAATCATTTAAAAAAAGTTTTTATTAAATCACATGAAATCTGGAAATTATCTAAAGGTTTTTTTGATCCTACAGTTGGTTCTTTAGTTAATGCATATGGTTTTGGTCCAGGAAATAAAATAAATAATATTTCAAAGAAGCAATTAGATAGCCTAATTGAATTAACAGGTTTTTCAAAAGTTTCTTTAACTTCAAAAGGTACTATAAAAAAAAAGTATTCTAATATATATATAGACTTTAATGCTATTGGAAAAGGATATGCAGTTGATCTTCTTTCAGAGTTATTTTTATCTTATGATATAAAAAACTTTTTGATAGAAATTGGAGGTGAAATACTTGCAAAGGGAAAAAACCCCAATACAGGAAAATTTTGGAAAGTTGCTATTGATAATCCGAGTCATAAAAAAAACAGACAATTTATAAAAACGATGTTTTTAAAAAACAAAGCTCTTGCAACTTCTGGAAATTATAGAAAGTATAGGGTTGATTCATTAACTGGTAATAAATATGTTCATACAATTAATCCAAAAAACGGAAAATCATTTCAATCAAAAATTTTGAGTGTTTCAGTATTAGCTAATGATTGTATGACAGCTGATGCATGGGCTACAGCTTTAATGATTATGCCTATTGAACTTTCAAAAAGGATTATTGAATCGCTTGAAGGTATTGATGCATATTGGATTTTATCAAATAAAACAGATTATGATGAAGTTTTTTCTTCTAACTGGCCTGATTCTTAATTCTTAATTACAAATGGTATTTTTTCGTATTTAGGTAAGCAGTATTTTTTAATTTCTTCTTCAGATAATTTTTTTTGTATATCTATTTTTTTTACTTTAAAACCAACAGATTTTAATCTATCATAATAATCTTTTCCATATTTTCTAACATGATCATATTGACCAAAAAGTTCAGATTTTTTTTTAGGATCAATAATTGTTTTATCTTCAAACGTTTTCGATAAACTCTCGTCTATTGGAACTTGTAAAATTGCAACTCCATTTTTTTTTAGAACTCTATAAATTTCTCTTATTGCTTTAAGATCATCATTTATGTGTTCTAATACATGATTACAAATAATCAAATCAAATTCAAATTTTTTAAAAGGGAGATTACATATGTCAGCTTTTATATCTGCTAAAGGTGAATTCAAATCACAAGTTATATAATCCCAGTTTTTGATTGATTTAAATTTCTTATAAAAAGGTTGTTCAGGCGCTATATGTAAAATCTTTAATTTATCATTAAAGAAGGTTGTATTTCTTTCAAGGAAAAGCCATAACAATCTGTGTCTTTCAAGAGATAGTGTTCCCGGGCATAATGCATTTTTTCTAATATTTTCTCCATAACCATAAGGTAAAAAAATCCTGTATTTAGAATTATCTATTGGGTCTGTAAATTTTGATCCTTTGAAATAGACTTTTAGTAATGGTCTTAATAATATACTAATTCTTATTAGATGTTTTCTAGGAATTAAATTTAGAATAAAATTCATAATGATGTTATTTCAAACTTTTCTTCTTCATCAGAAGATATACCTAACTCATTATAAATATATTTAAAAGTTGAAAGAAGTTTAGGCTGGCCATCAATTATAGCAATATTATGTTCAAAATGTGCACTTGGCATTCCATCTGAGGTTAATATTGTCCATCCATCTTTTAATTGTTTAATTTTATGAGAACCCATATTAATCATTGGCTCAATAGCAATTACCATTCCTTCTTGAATTTTTTTTCCTTTTCCTTTTTTGCCATAATTAGGAATCTCTGGGCCTTCATGCAATGTTTTGCCTAGCCCATGACCAACAAGTTCTCTTACAATTCCATAACCTTCTTTTTCATTATATTTTTGAATTGCGAAACCTATATCACCAATTCTGTTACCAATTTTAAATTCATATATTCCTTTATATAATGATTCTTTTGAGATTTTTAATAATTTTTTTATTTCAGGTTTTACCTCACCAACCTCAAATGTGTATGCATGATCTCCATAAAATCCATTATATAAAACACCACAATCAATAGATAATATATCTCCATTTTTAAGAGGTTCTTTATTAGGAATACCATGAACAACCTGAGAATTTGGACTAACGCATAATGTGTTTGGAAAATCATATAAACCTAAAAATCCTGGTTTTGCACCATGATCTCTTATAAAATTTTCTGCTAATTGATCTAGTTTTAGTGAATTTATACCTGGTTTAATTTCACTGGCTAACATTCCTAAAGTTTTAGAAACTATTTGAGCACTTTTTCTAATCAATTCTATTTCATCATAATTTTTAAGTATAATTTTAGACATTTTATTTTGAAAGTAGTTAGAGCTTAAATTATTAATGATTTTCGATTCATAGATTTTGGAATTTCAATATTCATTAAATTTAAAATTGTAGGTGCAATATCACTCAAAATTCCAGATTTAATTTTATTTTTTTTAGAATCAACTAAAATAATTGGTACAGGATTAGTTGTATGGGCTGTATTCGGACTACCATCACGATTAATCATTTTTTCACAGTTTCCATGATCTGCAATTATTATTATAAAATAATCTTTTGTAAGTGCTTTTTTTACTATGTTGCCTAAACAACTGTCAACTGTTTGACATGCTTTTATTGATGCCTTCAAATTTCCGGTATGACCAACCATATCAGGGTTAGCAAAATTTATACAAATAAAATCAGGAGAATTTTTTTTAATTTCATTTATTGTTTTATTCATCACTTCAAAAGCACTCATTTCAGGCTGAAGATCATAGGTTGATACTTTCGGAGATGGACATAAGATTCTTTTTTCTCCAATGAAAGGTTCTTCTTTTCCTCCATTGAAAAAATAAGTTACATGTGGATATTTCTCAGTTTCTGCAATTCTAAGTTGAGATTTATTTGATTTTGAAAGAGTTTCTCCTAATGTTTCTTCTAGATTCTGCTTATCAAAAAGAACCTTTATATTTTTATATTTTTCATTATAATTAGTGAGAGTTACATAATATGTATCAATAGGATTCATATTATAATCGTCTATTTTATTTTGGCTCAGAACCTCAGTAAGCTCTCTAGCTCTATCACTTCTGAAGTTGAAAAAAATTACGACATCACCTTTTTCAATTTTTCCAATTGGCTCACCATATTTGTTAGATTTAAAATGAGGCTCAATAAATTCATCAGTAATACCTTTTTTATAACTTTTTAAAATACTTTCATTTAAATTTTTAGACTTAATGCCTTTTCCATTAATTAAAAGATCATATGATTTTTTTATTCTTTCCCATCTTTTATCTCTATCCATTGCGTAAAATCTACCAATTATAGATGCTATAATGGCGCCATATTTTTTAAACTTTTTATTGGAATATTTAATAAAATTGATTCCTGACATTGGGTCAACATCTCTACCATCAGTAATCGCATGAATAAAAATATTTTTAAGATTATAATCTGAGGATATTTTTAATAATTGTTCAAGATGAGAAATATGAGAATGGACACCACCATCAGAAAGTAAACCAATATAATGAATTGGTTTATTATTTTTCTTTGCAAAATTTATACTATCTATTAAAGTTTTGTTTTTTTCGAATTCATTATTTTGAATTGAAAGATTTATTTTAGCTAAATCTTGATGTACAATTCTTCCAGCACCAATATTCATGTGCCCCACTTCACTATTTCCCATTTGACCTTTAGGCAGACCAACATGCTCTCCATCAGTCCTAAGAGTATTGGAACTGTAGTTTTTTATAAGTTTATCAATATTTGGAGTTCTTGCTAATTCAACTGCGGAAACATTGGGATCTTTTCCAATTCCCCATCCATCTAAAATCATTAGTATCCCTTTTTTTGACATTGTTTTTTTTATAAAGATACAAATTCGGAAAATGGTTAATAATAATGATTTGGTAAAAAAAAATCTAAATCTTACTTTGCAATAAAAAACTGAAAAAAGGAATTATTTATAAGTCAACAGGAATTTGGCATCTAGTTAAATCTGAAAATATTTTTTACAATTGTAGAATTAAAGGGAAACTTCGACTTCATAATTCCAAAAGTACAAGTCCAGTTGTCGTAGGAGATAGAGTTAATTTTGTTTTAGATATTGAAAGTAATAATCAAGGTGTTATTATTGAAGTACAAAAAAGAAGCAATCATATTATTAGAAAATCAGTAAAGTTGTCTAAACAATTCCAGGTAATTGCATCAAATATCGATCAGATTTTTTTAATAATTACTTTAAATTATCCAATTACTTTTACTCAATTTATTGATAGAATATTAGTTACAGCGGAAGCATATAAGATTCCATTAAATCTTGTTTTTAATAAAATGGATTTATATTCACCATCAGAAAAAAATGAAATAAAAACATTAAAAAAAACATATAAATCAATAGGTTATAAATGTTTTAAAATTTCAGCTTTAAATAAAGATTCTGTAAATAAAGTTTCAAAATTAATGAAGAAGAAAGTTAATATGATTATAGGTCATAGTGGAGTAGGGAAGTCAACTTTAATTAACACTATTTCTCCTAATTTAATGATTAAAACATCTAATATTTCTGATTTACACAAACAAGGTCAGCATACAACAACTTATTCAGAAATGTTTGATTTAAGTGATGATATTAAAATAATAGACACTCCAGGAATTAAAGGTTTTGGATTAGTTGATATTGATTCTAATGAAATTAAAAATTATTTTCCAGAGTTTAAAAATTTAAAAGAAAATTGCAAATACAATAATTGTTTACATCTAAATGAACCTGATTGTGCAGTTATAAATGCTTTGAAACAAAATAAAATTTCAGAGTCAAGATATAAAAGTTATTTAAATTTGATTGATGAAAATTCTACTTATAGAATTAAATAAATGAAAGCAGTAATTCAAAGAGTTAAAAAGGCTAAAGTTTTAATAAATAATCTTGAAGAAAGAAAAATTGATTTTGGTCTTGTCGTTTTATTGGGAATTGGAAATAGTGATAATGAAGAAGATGCTGATTGGCTCTTAAATAAAGTTTTAAATATGCGAATATTTAACGATGAAAAAGATATTATGAATTTATCATTAATAGACACGAATGGATCAATTATGATTATAAGTCAATTTACTTTAATGGCCTTTACCAAAAAAGGAAATAGACCTTCTTACATTAATGCAGCAAATCATAAACATGCAGTTCCTTTATATAATTATTTTATAAGAAAAACTTCTAATTTTATTAATGCACCAATAGTAACAGGTGAATTTGGGGCAAACATGTTAGTTAGTATTGAGAATGATGGGCCTGTTACGATTGTAATAGATTCGAAAAATAAAGAGTAAAATTATAATATGTTAACTTCATATTCTAAGTCAATATCAAAATTTATTTTTACATCATTTTGAATTTTTTTGGCAACTTTCAAAATATCTATTCCTTTTGCATTTCCATTATTAATTAAGACTAAAGCTTGTTTTTTATATACACCAACATTGCCAAAATTTAGGCCTTTGTATCCAAGTTTTTCTATTAACCATCCTGCTGATATTTTAATTTTATTGTTTTCAGATTTATAACCTAAAATATCGTTAAACTTATTTTTTAAATTTTCATAATGATTTAAGTCAATTGTGGGATTTTTAAAAAAACTACCAGCGTTTCCAAATTTAGATATATCTGGCAATTTTGATTTTCTTATTTTAATAATTGCTTCAGAAATATTTTGAATTGACTTTTTTTTGTTTTTTAAATGTTCTTTAACTTTTCCGTAACTAATATTATAATTATGAGGCTCTTTACTAAGTTTTAAGAAAACTTTCATAATTACATAATTATTTTTTTCTTTAGTTTTAAAAATTGAACTTCTATATTCAAATTCACAATCCTCAACATAAAATTTTTTAATTTGTTTAGTTTTGATATTTAGTGCTTCACAACAATAGAAAACATCTTTTAATTCAACACCATAAGCACCAATGTTTTGAATTGGTGCAGCACCAACGCTACCTGGTATTAATGATAAATTTTCAATTCCCCCAAAATTGTTTTTAATTGCCCATAAAACTATATCATGCCAATTTTCACCTGCACTAATTTCAACAATTACATCTTTAATAGATTCATTTGTAATTGAAATTCCTTTATTGGCTATATGAATTGTAAGACCATCAAAATTATTAGTAAAAAGTATGTTACTTCCACCTCCTAATATTCTGTAATCTTTATAATTATTATTTTCTAATGCTTTTTTGAGTTCATTAAAATTTTTTATAGAAACAAACCCTTTTGAAATAACATCGATTTTAAAAGTATTTAATGTTTTGAGTGAAACATTTTTATTTATTGAAAGCATAATTTCAATATAATAAACTCTATTTAATTTTGATAAACTTTTAAAGCTTTTTCTAAAATTTGAGTAGCTCTAATTAATTTTGAGGGTTTTAAAATAAAAGCAAATCTAACTTTATCAATACCATAACCAGGAGTTGAATAAAAACCTTGAGCAGGAGCTAACATAACTGTTTGATTAGAATCATTAAAATCTTCAAGTAAAAATTGACAGAAATTTTCTGCATTTTTTACTGGTAATTTAACTATACAATAAAAAGCTCCCATAGGCTCAGTTACTGAAACACCATCTATTTTTTTTAAATTATCAATTAGGACTTTGCGACGATTAGTGTATTTTTTTAAAACTTCCAACATATAACTTTTAGGTGCTTGAAGAGCTGCTTCACTGGCTATTAAGGCATAGGTTGGAGGAGAGAGTCTTAATTGAGCAAATTTTAAAATATTGTTTATAACAGATTTGTTTTTTGATACAATACAACCAACTCTAGCTCCACAGAGACTATATCTTTTTGAAACCGAATCAATCATAATAGAAATAGATTTATATTTTGAGTTTCTTAAAACAGAATAATGTTTTATGTTACCATAAATAAACTCTCTATATACTTCATCAACAATTATGAAAATATCATTTTTCAATGCAATTTCACAAAGAGAGTTAATATCTTTTTCACTATAAACATGTCCTGTTGGATTACTTGGATTACAAATAAGTATTGCTTTAGTTTTACTGTTTATTTTTGAAATGATTTTATTCAAAGAGGGAATTTCAAAACTTTCCTCTTTATCAGATATTATAGGTATTACTTTTACACTTGAAGCAGCGGCAAATCCATTATAATTAGCATAAAATGGTTCAGGAATAATTATTTCATCATTTGCGTCACAAATAACATTTAAACAAAAAGTTAGGGCTTCACTTGCTCCAGTTGTAATTACAATTTGATCAGGATTTAATTTAATATCATGACTATTATAATATTTGCAAAGACTTTTTCTATATGAGAGAGGTCCTTGAGATGGGCCATAAGGAAGTAATTTTAATTTAGATTTTGTCACAGCATTCAATGCTTCTAATGGAGCATCAATATCAGGTTGACCAATATTTAAATGTAATATATTAACTCCTTTCGATTTTGCTTTTTCTGCATAAGTTGCCAATTTCCTAATTGGTGAAAAAGGCAATTTTACTCCTTTATTTGATAGTTTAGGCATTAAAAAAAAATTAAGTTGCAAAAATGGTTATTTTTTTAATCACTCTC
>NZZH01000032.1 GCA_002702405.1 Flavobacteriaceae bacterium
TGCAATAATTAGTTTTTTCTGAGACATTATTTGATTGTATTTAAAACAAAAAATTTTTGCTAGGAAACAAGAGATAAAGAAATTCTTTCTCTTTCAGAGTCCATTCCACTTATTGAAACAGTAACCTCTTCTCCTTCTTTATATAAATCTTGTATTGTTTTGTCGCCGACATTAATTTCAGAATGATGAATTAGACCATCAATGCCACCTTCTAATTCAACAAATACACCAAAATCTGTTACTGATTTTATCTTTAACCCTTCTAGAATGTCTCCAGTATTATGTTTATCTTCAAACTCTTTCCAAGGATTCTCAGTTGTATGTTTTTTACTTAATGATACCTTTCTTTCTTCAAGATCAATTTCCATAATTTTTACATCAATCTTGTCTCCTTTGTTTAAGATACTTGATGGATTTATATTTTTATTTTTCCAATCTAGATCAGTAATATGTACTAGACCCTCAATATCATCATCAAGCTTGATAAAACAACCATAATCTGTCGTAAGAGCTACTTCACCTTGTAATATTTGACCAACATGATATTTACTTTCTATATCTTTCCATGGATCTTCAGTAAGTTGTTTTAAACCCAGAGAAACTCTCATCTTTTCTGGATCAAAGGAAAGGGTCATAAATTCCATTTTATCTCCAACATTTAGAACTTCTTTTGGATGCATAACTCTTTTCCAAGAAAGATCAGTTATATGAAGCAATCCATCCAGACCTCCCAGATCTACAAAAGCACCATACTCAGTTAAATTTTTAATTGTGCCCTCTATCTTCTCACCTTCTTTAATGATTTCTAATAATCTGTCTCTTTCTTCTGAGTTTTGTTCTTGTAATACGGCTTTTCTTGAGAGAACAACATTTGATCTCTTTTTATCGAATTTCATTACCTTGAAATCAAGAGTTTCGCCTGTTAAGTCAGGATAGTCTTTCCCACCTTTTGGATCTATCAAAGAACCAGGTAAAAAAGCTTTCACTACGTCAATAAATACTGTGAATCCACCCTTAACTTTGTTAACAACTTTCCCTTCAACATAAGAACCTTCTTCGTGCGATTGCTGTAATCTATCCCATGTTTCTTGTTTTCTAGCTTTCTCTCTGGATAATCTTATTTCTCCGAAACCATCATCAAGTGCATCTAAAATAACTTCAACTTGGTCTCCAACTTCTACCACTAATTCACTTTTATGATCCTGGAACTCTTCTATAGAAACCAATCCATCAGATTTAAAGCCAATATCTAGAGTTACCCATTTTTTACCAATCTCCAAGACATTAGCCTTAATCAGGGAACCCTGAGTAAGATCAAAATTATCAAAACTCTTATCGAGTAATGTTTGTAATGTGTTATCAGTATCTTTCATTTACTAATTCTTCAATAAATTCTATCGTTTCAGTGACAGACTTACTTGTATTATCAATGAGAATAGAGTCATCAGTTTTAACTAGTGGAGAATGTTCTCTTCCAAGATCTCTACCATCTCTTAGCTCGATCTCATTTTTAAGTTCAGAGATATTAACCTTTTGTCCATCATTTCTCAACTGATTTGCCCTTCTATTAACTCGCTCAGATAAATCTGCTGTAAGGAAGATTTTAACTTTGGAGTCTGGAAATAATTTTGAAGACATGTCCCTTCCTTCAGCTACTAAACCCGGTAATTTTCTAAACTGTTTTTGAATTTGCATTAATTGCTCCCTTACTTCGCTTTTCTGGGAAAGTTGAGAAGATAAAATTGTTAATTCTTTGCCTCTAATAGCGCTTGTTATGTCATTTCCATCAAATAAAATATTTTCACTTTTAGCGTCATATTTATGTTCAATCCTAGAAAATGATTCCGAGATATTTTCTATATTTTCGCTATGTAGAAATGCGAAACATCTATACAACAAACCACTATCCAAATAATTCCAATTAAGTTTTAATGCTAAAGCTTTGGCTATTGTCCCTTTGCCTGATCCAGAAGGGCCATCAATCGTTACTATTGGTACCATTTCTCTATAAGACTGAAAAAACCAGGGAATGATGTTTCTACACATTCCATATCATCAAATTCAACTTTTTTGCCACTTCTAAGCGAAGCAACCATAAAACTCATAGCCATTCTATGATCTCCACCAGTTTTAATTTTTACTATCTCCATATTCTTGTCTGCAGCAGGCTCCAACTCAAAACCATCATCAAATTCATGAACCTTCATATCTGGATTAAAGCTTTTAATATTTGATAGCAGCAAACTTATCCTATCAGATTCTTTATATCTTAGTTCTTTTGCATCCCTAACTATAGTTTTACCTTTTGCAAACATAGCCAAAACNGCAATTAGTGGTATTTCATCAATTAGATTAGGAACTCTATCTCCATCAATCTTTACTCCCTTTAATTCNTCTTTGCAGAAAGCAATTAAATTAGCTCTTGGTTCTCTAGATTTTACTGAATGATCTTTAATCATCACCATAGCGCCCATTTCTTCAAGCACTTCAAGAAAGGCAACTCTTGTTCTATTTACTCCAACGTTTTCAATTTGATTTGTTTTTGCTGAAAGAATATTTGCAGCCATCAAATAAGCAGCAGAAGAAAAATCTCCTGGAATATCTATGTATTTTTTGATGATATCTTTCTTACCATCAAGAATTATTCTGTTACCTTCTCTATTTATGTCTGCTTCACATTCTTCGAGTATTCTCTCGGTATGATCTCTAGTGGGTATACTTTCTATAATCTCTATTTTGGTTTTCGATGATAATGCTGCTAATAAAAGACAAGATTTTATTTGAGCACTAGGAATCTTAAGTTCATAAGTGAAATCTGATTGTAGATTTGATGATTTTATCTTTATTGGAGAGAATTTTTGATTTCTTAGTTCAATATCTGCTCCCCAATCTTTGAGAGGTTCAGCAATTCTATCCATTGGCCTTTTAGATAATGATTCATCGCCAATTAAAGTACATTCTTTGCCTGAACCTGTTATGTATCCTGTAAGCAATCTCATGCCTGTTCCGGAGTTACCAAGATTAAGAGTTAAATCTTTTTTATAATCTACAAACTCTTCTGCTGCATTAAGAGTATTTCTGATATCTTCACCAATATTAGATTTATCAAAATCTAAACCAAGAACAGCGCATCTTTGTGCAATAGACTTGTCTATTGGTAAAACACTCACGATAATTTTTTCTTTATTTTTTCTTTTAAAGAATCAAGATTAGCTTTATTATCAGAAAAAATTTCACTCCATAAATCTTTGTCAGATTCTGACAGGCGTAAGATCTCTTTTAAGCTATCTCCAGAGTACTTATTGAAATCAATATTATTTTCCTCAAGAATCTCTCGATAGATAAAACTAAGATAATGAGGGAAATGGCTAAGATAAGCATATATCCTATTATGCTCAGTTAAATCCATTTCATTAGTTCTTGCGCCTAAAGACTCCCAGAATTCTTTTATTGAATCTACTAACTCTTGTTGTGCTCCCTTTATTAAAATAACTTCTTTATCTAAAAAAAGTTTATGCTCAGCATTTTCTGGTCCTGTTTTATGACTTCCACATATCGGATGAGATGAAATAAAATTTTCAGGCAAATTTTTATCAATCAAGAATTCTTTTGAGCTAGAAATATCAGTTATTACTGACAAAGGAAATTTNTTTGAAAAGTCGAGAATATGCTCTAAAGCTTCTTTTTGTCGGGAGCAAATAATTATTAAATCAAAATTTTCGTTGATTTCATCAATGCTTGTATAAAGATTTTTATATATATCCAGTTTTTTTAATGAAGCATAATAATTAGAGTCTTGCTCAACACAAGAAATATTATCTGTATTTGATGCTAAGGCAATTGATGTGCCCATGAACCCTGAACCAACTATAAGAGTTTTTTTAGTCATTTGATTTTTGCTGTTTAAGAGAGGTCTTCATTATTTCAAGAAAAATAGATTTCAGATCTTCTTTTGGATAAAGAAGAGCCAGTTCATCTATTTTCTTTAATATTTCACTTTGTCGAGACTCATCAAGAAGATCTTTATCCATTCTTTTTTTTATTTTGCCTATTTCCAAGGAAAGGTTTAAACGAGACTCTAATAAAGATATTAATTCTGAATCAATTGAATCAATTTCTTCTCTAATAAATAATAAGGCTTTTTCATCATCCATATTTTGTCTCAAATGATCTCATAAAATCAGTTAATGATTCAACTGCATCCATGGATAAAGAATTATAAATGCTTGCTCGCATTCCTCCTACAGTTCTATGTCCTTTTAAATATTTCAAACCTTCATTATCAGAATCTTCTAAAAATGTGCTATCCAGTTTTGGGTTTGAAAGAGTAAATACAACATTACAGCTTGACCTTTGTTCCTTATTGACTGGGTTAATATAAAAATCTGATTTATCAATGAGAGAATAGAGTTTATTAGATTTCTCAATACTTGTTTCTTCCATTTTCTTGATGCCGCCCTCTTTTTTATACCAATCAAACATCTTACCTGCTACATACCAACCAAAAGTATTCGGTGTATTAAGCATTGATTTTTCAGATGCATGAGCATCATATCGCAAAATATTAGGTAGTTCTGGGTTTGATTTAGATATCAACTCTTTCTTTGCTATGACTAATGTTATACCTGCAGGGCCAAAATTCTTTTGAGCGCAGGCATAAATAAAATCGTATTTAGAAACATCTATATCTTCAGAAAAAAGACAAGATGACATATCTACAAAAACAGAACCTTCAAAGTTAGGCTCATCTTTTATTTGAATGCCCTGTATAGTTTCATTTTTACAATAGTGAATAATGGATGAATTGCTTTTAATATCCCATTCATTCAAATTATCAATTTGTGTAAAATTATTTTTCTTAGAAGAAGTGCAAATATTTAAATTACATAATTTGCTAGCTTCTTTTATTGCTTTTGATGACCAAGATCCAATCTCTGCATAATTTGCAATATCCCCTAAATGAGAAAAGTTAAGAGGAATCATAGAAAATTGAAGGGTCGCTCCCCCTTGCAAAAAGAGTACATCATAGTTGTCTGGAATAGATAATAAATCTCTGAGTGTCTCTTCTGTTTTTTCTGCTATTTCGACAAAAGTTTTATCTCTATGACTTATTTCAATGATCGAAGACCCTATGTCTTTATAATTTATAAGCTCCTCTCTAATGGATTCTAAAACTTCAAGTGGTAGTGTAGCTGGGCCAGCACTAAAATTATGGACCCTATTCTTCATCGAGACTTTCTTTAAAGCCTACAGCATCTACTAGTTTTTCATCTTCTCTTGTTGAGACTACTTTGACGCCTTGTGTATTCCTTCCTATTACACTTATTTGATCGACTTGTGTTCTTATTAATGTTCCCTTATTACCAATTAACATTACCTCGTCACCATCTAACACTTGAACGGCTGCAACCATCATCCCATTCCTATCAGATGTATTGAGAGCTATAACTCCCTTTCCACCTCTTTTTTGTCCACCAAATTCTGAAATGTTAGTTCTCTTTCCATAGCCGTTCTCGCTTAGTGTAAGCAAATTAGAGTCTGGGTTAACTTTGATAATCGAAATTACTTTATCTTCTTTGTTAATATTCATTCCTTTGACGCCTCTTGTTGACCTGCCCATTGGTCTAACATCAGTCTCTTTAAATCTTATTGCTTTGCCTGATCTCGAAGCAAGACACACTTCGTCCTTGCCATCAGTAATAATNGTGCCTATGAGCCTATCTCCTTCATCTAAATTTATAGCTTTCAGTCCTGGAGCATACTTTTTTTCAAATGCTGTAAGCGCAGTTTTCTTCACCACACCATTTTTTGTTGCCATTAAAATAAAATGTCCATCTTTGTACTCATCAACAGGCAAAAACGATGTTACCCTTTCATCTTCATCAAGTGGTAAAACGTTGGATATTGGTCTGCCTTTTGCTGTTCTTCCCATGATTGGCAATTTATATATTTCTAGCCAGTGAACTTTTCCTTTGGTTGTAAAACATAAAACTTGAACATGAGTATTGAGAACAAGAACTTGCTTGATGAAATCTTCTTCTCGTAATGCAGAGGCAGTTTTACCTACACCACCTCNTCTCTGTGATCTATATTCTGCTAATTGTTGTGTTTTAACAAAACCATTGTTTGAAATAGTAAAAACTCTTTCTTCTTCTGGAATTAAGTCTGCATCATCAATAGTTAGTCTTTTTTCAATTATTTCTGTGCGCCTTTCATCACCAAAAGCATCTTTGATTTCTGTNAGCTCTTCCTTAACAACTTTGGTAAGTCTCTTCTCATTTGAGAGTATTTCTTGAAGCTCTTTAATCTGCTTAACTAACTCTTGATATTCTTCATTTAATTTATCGGTTTCAAGTGCGGTAAGCCTGCTTAACCTTAACTCAAGTATTGCTTTTGCTTGTACCAATGAGAGCTTATATTTTGATCCTTTAATTCCGAAACCCTTTTCTAACCCTTCAGGTTTGCAAATATCTGGATCNGAGACTTTATCAAGTAATGGTTTTATTGTCTTTGCGGACCAGTCTTTTTCACAAAGCTTATCTGCAGCAACTTTTGAATTCTCAGATTTCTTTATTATTTCTATTATTTCATCGATATTTGCAATAGCTACGATAAGGCCTTCTACTACATGNCCTCTTTCTTTTGCTTGTTTTAATTCATAAAGAGATCTGTTTGTAATAACATCTTTTCGGTGATTAAGNAAAATATTTAAGAGTTGNTCTAAATTACATAATTGAGGTTTATTATCGACAAGAACAACATTATTGATACCGAACACTTGTTCAAGTTGTGTATTTTTTATTAGATTATTTAGGACTACTTCAGCAACTTCTCCTTTCTTTAGTTCAACAACAACTCTCATGCCATCTTTATCTGATTCATCTCTAATTTCTCCTATTCCTTCCAGCTTTTTATCCTTTACTAATTCAGCAATTCTCTCCAACATTTTTGCTTTGTTAACTTGGAAAGGTATTTCGGTAATNATGATTGCTTCTTTATTTCCTTTTATTTCCTCTATAGACGTTTTTCCTCTGACATAAACTTTTCCTTGNCCGGTTCTATAAGCTTGNTCAATACCTTCTATACCAGTAATTATGCCTCCAAGAGGAAAGTCTGGACCTTTAACAATTTTTATTAAGTCATCAATCGTTGCTTTNGGGTTATCNAGTATATAAAAACATGCATCTATGACTTCTGTTAGATTATGAGGTGGAATATTTGTAGCCATNCCAACTGCTATTCCAGAGGAACCATTTACTAGTAAATTTGGAATTCTGGTAGGCAGNACATCAGGAATATCTTCAGTACCATCATAATTAGGTGAGTAGCTAACTGTTTCTTTTTCAATNTCAGCTAAAATTTGGTCGGTAATTTTTTGCATTCTGATTTCTGTATATCTCATAGCTGCTGCAGAATCACCATCAATGCTTCCAAAATTACCTTGNCCTTCGATTAATGGATAACGTAAAGAAAAGTCTTGAGTCATTCTGACAATTGCATCATATACAGCACTATCTCCGTGTGGNTGGTATTTACCAATGACATCNCCAACTACTCTTGCTGATTTCTTATTGGGCTTATTATGAGTATTAGAAAGCTTATGCATCGCATAAAGTATTCTTCTATGGACAGGCTTCATTCCGTCTCTGGCATCTGGTAGTGCCCGACCTATGATGACACTCATAGCNTAGTCCAAATAGGACTTTTTTAGCTCATCTTTTATGTCAACAGAAAGGACTTCTTTAGCAAACTCTTGCACCCAAGTATTTTATCACAGCAATCAGCTGTAATCCTCATTATTCCTTAAATTCTGAGACTAATTTAGCAATACTTTCTTTGGCATCACCAAACAACATACGGGTATTTTCTTTGAAGAATAATGGGTTCTGAACTCCGGCAAAACCTGATGACATAGAACGCTTCAAAACTACCACTGTCTTAGCCCTATGTGTCTCAATAATTGGCATACCATAAATAGGGCTTCCAGGCTGTTCAGTAGCTGATGGGTTAACAACATCATTGGCACCAATAACAATTACCACATCTATAGTTTCCATTTTGGGATTTACATCTTTTGGTTCAAGTAAGTTGTCATATGAAACATTAGCTTCAGCTAAAAGGACATTCATATGTCCAGGCATCCTGCCAGCAACTGGATGTATTCCATATAAGACCTCACATCCATTTTCTTCTAAAAGATCGCTAAGCTCCTTAACAACATGTTGTGCTTGTGCTACTGCCATTCCATAACCGGGTACAATTAATACAGATCTTGCTGCTTCCATAATCAAATATGTGTCCTCAGCTAATATAGGTTTGGTTTCTCCTGTTATTTCTTCTGCTGAACCAGAATCCGATACATAACCAACAAAGAAAATATTATAAAGATCTCTATTCATTGATTTAGCCATTATTAGTGTTAAGACAAGACCTGAAGCTCCAACCAAACAACCTGCAACTATTAGGGCAGTATTCGATAAGAGCACGCCAGCTAATGCAGCGGCTATACCTGACAATGAGTTCAATAATGAAATTACAACTGGCATATCTCCTCCGCCAATAGGAGCTACAAATGCTAATCCAGCGAATAATGAAGCAATCAAGAAAGCAATAAATGTTATTTGTATTAATTCAAAATTGACAATAAGGAGCCCTGCTGAACTTAATATGACCTGCCCTATAGCTATTAATACGAAAAAACAGATAAACACTAAAAACCATCTGGAAATATTATTAAGTAAATTACTTGACCCTTTTAGAATTTCCGAGAGTTTAAAAAAAGCAATTAAACTGCCAGAAAATGTAACTCCTCCAATAAAAACAGTCATATAAGTAAGAATCAAAATAAAAGATACGCTTGATTGACTTATAAATTGTGACCATGCAAGAAAAAAAGATGAAAGGCCACCAAAACCATTAAATAAAGCAACCATCTCAGGTATAGAGGTCATTTTTACTTTTAGTGCAAACAAAGATCCTATTCCTGCCCCTATTAACATTGCTAAAAGGATTAAATGTGGATCAACGACTTTGATAAGAGTTACAAGCACCGCAATTAACATACCAACTGAAGAAACAAGATTTCCTCGTGCAGCAGTATCTTCTTTACTTAGCATCTTTAAGCCAAATATAAAAAGTATTGCTGCGACTATATAACCGAGTTCTTGTAGAAAAATAAAGTCCATTATTTCTTCTTAAACATCCTTAACATTCTGTTAGTAACTAGATAACCACCAAAAACATTGATTGAAGCGAAAACAATTGCAGAAAATGCAAGAATCATTTGTAGGTCACTTCCTGTTTCAAGAGCAAGTGAGCCAACTAATGTAATTCCACTTATTGCATTAGCACCAGACATAAGTGGTGTATGCAAAGTGCTTGGTATTTTAGATATCAGCTCAAGCCCTAAAAAAATTGCTAGAACTAAAATAAAGAATAAAAGCAAAAATATCTCCATTAAAAACCTTCTTTTATTTCGCCATTTATAACTAAAGTTGCAGATTTAATAATTTCATCTTCCATGTCTAGATTAATTGAACTTTTATCTTGATCATAAAAATCTGTAACAAAATTAACTAAATTATTGCTAAGAGCAAAAGATGCATGATTTGCAACAAAAGAAGGAAGATTGCTATAACCAATGACTTTTACTCCATGAATATTTTGTATTGAGTCTTTTTCTGATCCTTCAACATTACCACCGGATTCAACAGCCATATCAAAGATTACACTTCCCGGTTTCATGCTCTTAATTGTAGATTTATCAATTATTTTTGGAGCAGGCTTGCCAAATATCTGTGCAGTAGTAATTACAATATCTGATTTTATGCAAACATCACTTTGAATTTCTTTCTGTTTTTTTATTTGTTCTTCTGTTAGCTCTTTCGCATAACCTTGATCTGTCTGACCAGTATCGCCTAGATCAATTTTTACAAATTTTGCTCCTAATGATTTAACTTGTTCTTCAACTATGGGTCGAGTATCAAAAGCTTGAACTTTTGCCCCTAATCTTTTAGCTGTTGCGATGGCTTGCAAGCCTGCTACCCCAACTCCTATTACAAAAACCGTTGCTGGTCTTAGGGTTCCTGCTGCTGTCATCATCATAGGTAGTGCCGAATTAAGATTTTTTGCTGACTCTATTACTGCAACGTACCCTCCTAAATTTGATTGGCTACTTAAAACATCCATTTTTTGAGCTCTAGTTATCCTAGGGATGAATTCCATACTTATTGCGGTGATTCCATTCTGTGCAAAATGGTGAAACTGCTCTCTGTTAGAAAAAGGTTCAAGCAACCCTAAAAAGATAGATCCTTTTTTTAATAAATTAATTTCGTCTTTTGATATAGGGGAAGATGTGAATAATAAGTCTGATTTTCTTAAACAATCCTCTCGAGAAGTTGCTTTTGCACCAGCACGAGCCATTTCTTTATCACTTACATCGATCCCTTTACCGAGCTCACTTTCAAAAATAACTTCTATCCCTATATCTATTAAAGGTTTTATACTCTCGGGGTGAAGTGTGGTTCTTTTATCTCCTTCATTTTTTGATGATACAGCCCCTAAAATCATAGAATTTAAATATTTAATTGGTTCTTAGATATACTTTAACTTATGAATAACTTTGATCAACAAGAATTAGATAAAT
>NZZH01000033.1 GCA_002702405.1 Flavobacteriaceae bacterium
AAATATGTTGAAAAACCAAGTGAAAAAAATGCTATACGTGATTCAAGGTGGCAAAAAAATGTTGACAAGAAAATGTGGCCTACCTATGAAATATACCCAGAGTCTAATTGGAACTATGGATTAATTTTAGACAAAAATTCAAATTATTCGTTTGAAGTGATAGAAAGAGATTGGCCAAAAAATAATTTTCCCTTTACAAATAAATCCGCCCCAATTTTAATTAGAGCTAAAGCAAGAAAAATACCTGAATGGAAGATTGATAAAACAACTGGTTTGGTTGGAGAATTAATGGATAGTCCAGTCGAATCAAATGAGATAGATGAGATTATTGAACTCGTTCCTATGGGTGGTTCTAGATTAAGAATATCATCATTTCCAGTAATTAAAAACTAGACTTTCAAAATTGTCAAATATATAAAACTGAAATATTTATATTCGATTAACTAATATTAACTTTGTATCAATTGTTACTATAAAAATATATATTTGTCACCTATGAAAAACAAACTAATAATTTTACTATCGTTATCTTTTATTACAATTGGATTTTCTCAGGATAGAACCATTATTTCTGATTTAGAAAACCTAACTCTTGATGTTGGTCAAGTTTTTAAGCCAAACTCTAAAGTGATTAATTTTGATGGAAGTCAGGGTGATTGTGAAAGATTAATCTATTATAACAAAAAAGGTGTTTTTAGTTCAGCTAAATCAATAATATTTGACAGGTCTAAAGGAACTCTAAAAGCAAATGACCCAGGAACTCATGAAATAGTTGCTGTATGTATTAACTCAGGAGGTAAAAGATTGACAAAAACATTTTATGTAAATGTCAATTACCCAAAAGTTAAAGAAGTAAAACTTTCTCTTAGTGATGACAATATATTTGTTGGAAATTATATTCCGCTTGTTTATGAAATAACTGATGAACTTAATACTAAAAGAATAATTGATTATTGGAGTTATGATGTAGCTTCAAAATACTTTTCTGAAGTTGAGGTTTCTTTAACTTCAAGTAATGATAAAATTCAAATTGATAAATCAAATAATATTTTAGCTCTTGAAGAAGGTAGTTCTTCGGTAGTTGCAACATTTGATGGAATTTCAGGTATGATAGATTTAAAAATTAAAAAAAATCCAGTTGCAAAGTTAATTTTAAAGTCTGATGCAGATAAATCGAGATCTGGAGACGTGATAAATTTTGATGCAATTGCATTTAATAAAAAGGGTGAAGAAATTGATGACATAAATATAGATTTTTCATTTACAGGGAAGTCATTTGATAAAAGTAATTCTGCTTCAGGATTAATTTTAGAAGATGGAAGATTTGTAGGTGATGTTCCAGGGAAATATATTATTTCTGCAAACGTTGGAAATGTAACAACTTCAAAAATCGTTAACATTTTTCCTAGAAATGTAAAACGAGAAATTAAAAAAGTTGGAACAGGTCTTGTAAACGATAAACATACATCTGATTTCTGGGTTTTTGAAGGAGTTGATGGACGCGATTATGCAGTTACAGGAACATGGGGTGCTGATGGAAAAGCCTATTTTTGGGATGTTACAAATCCAGGAAATTTAAAAAAGATTGATAGTGTTCAAGTTGATGCAAGAACTGTAAATGACGTTAAAGTTTCTCAAAATGGGAAAATTTGTGTTATAAGTCGTGAAGGAGCTTCTAATCGAAAAAATGGTATGATATTAATTGATGTAACTAACCCTAGAGATGTAAAAATTATTTCAGAATATACTAAAAATCTGACGGGAGGAGTACATAATGTATTCATTGACAACAATCATGTATATGCATTAAGTAACGGTGAAAGATATTATATAATTAATATAGATGACCCCTATAATCCAAAAGAAGTTGGAATGTTTGAAGTAGGTAAAGAAGGTCAATCTATTCATGATGTCTGGATTGAGGATGGTATAGCATATTCCTCTAATTGGAGAGATGGTGTATATCTAGTTGATGTGGGAAATGGAATAGTAGGAGGCTCTCCTTCTAACCCGGTTGCTTTTGGAAATTATTCATATGCTACTGGAGCTCATCATGCAACATTTCCATATAAAAGCAGTTCAACTGGAAAGTTTTATACTGTGTTAGGAGATGAAATTTTTCCAAATGGCGTTAATCCCAATGGAACAAATGAAACTGCTGGATTTCTTCATTTTGTAGATTTTACAGATTTAAATAATCCAGTTGAAGTTGCAAGGTATGAACTTCCAACCCATGGATCTCACAATTATTGGATTGAAGATGACATCTTATATGTTGCAATGTATACTGGTGGTATACGAATTGTGGATATAAGTGGTGACTTATTAGGAGATCTTTATAAACAAGGTCGAGAAATAGGCTACTTGCTAACAGGAAGTCCAGATGGTTATATTCCTAATGACACAATGGTTTGGGGAACTCAACTTTATAAAGGACATGTTTTTTATTCTGATTTTAATACAGGATTAGGAGCAGCTAAAGTTTCACAAGAAAAACCTGATAATAGCAAAACAAATCAATATCTAGATTAACGATTTTTTAAACTTTGAGATCTAATCCATTTTTAATTTTATTCTAAGTAATGTTACATTTTTCCAAACTGAAATATCTATATAAGTTTTTACTAATTTTTTTTGTGTCTAACATTATTAACGCACAAAACTATTATTTATATGTTGCTTCCGAATCTGATGATACAGTTTCTCTTTTGAAATTTGACGGAAAACATATTGAAGAAAAAGAAAGAATTAGTGTTGGTATATATCCTACAGAAATTGAAGGTCCGCATGGTATTACAATTGATCCAAATGGAAAATATTGGTACCTGACTTTAGCCCATGGAAATCCTTATGGAAAACTGATTAAATATTCAACCCAAACAAATGAAGTAATAGATGAAACAACTCTTGGTCTATTTCCTGCTTCAATGCAAATTTCAAAAGTTACAGGGTTTTTATACTGTGTAAACTTTAACTTACACGGAAACATGAAACCATCTACTGTTTCAGTAGTAGATGCTGAAACTATGACCGAAATTACTCAAATTAAAACTGGAAGTATGCCTCATGGCTCAAGAGTTTCAAATGATGGGTTAAAACAATATTCTGTTGCAATGATGTCTGGAGAATTATTTGAAATAGATGCATTATCACTTAATGTTTCAAGAAAACTTAATCTTGATGNATCATTCAAAAATGGATCATTCAAAAATGGATCATGATAAAATTAATATCAGTAAAATGNTCCACTCAGAAGTTAAACCAACTTGGGTAATTCCTCACCCTAAAGAAAATTTTCTTTATATCGCTGGAAATGGTTCAGATGAAATTATTGAAGTAGATATTAATAAATGGAAAATTTCTAAAAGAATCAAAGCAGAAAAAGGTCCTTATAATGTGGAAATTTCACCTGATGGAAANTATATGCTTGCGACATTAAAAAGTAGTGGGTACACAGCAATTTGGAACTTAAAAAATGGTTCTTTGATAAATAAAATAAAGAATTCAACTTCTGTTCCNCATGGAATAGCGATTTCCACTGACAGCAAATTTGCTTTTGTTTCTGTAGAGGGAATAGGAGGTGAACCTGGAATTGTTGACGTGATTGACCTTAATAAAAAAACTTTAATTGATAAAGTTAAAATTGGCAAACAAGCAGGAGGTATTGCTTTTTGGAAAAAAGAGCTTTAATTATAGGATTCTATGATTTATTTAATTAAAATAATGACCATCCTTTACCTTTTGTAGTTTTAATTAAATCAACACAAACTTTTCTTCCATTTGGGTTTGGATCATAAGCAAGAATTTTTTCTCCAATAAATTCATTTGTTTTAAAAGCATCAATAGTAAATGATCTTAATTCAACTAAAAAATTATATGCAATGGATTCTTTTGAATTTAAATCTTTATTAAAGATTTTAATTTCTTTTTGATCTGCAAAAAAATACTTTTTAAGTTGAATCTCAATATCTTCAAATTTAATCTCAGATATTTCTTTCCCATTTGATTTATCTTTTAATATTTCTATAAAATATTTTAAACCATTTAAAATTTTATTTTTTTCATTATTACTCATAACTAAAGTCATATATCCATCAAGAAATTTTGGCAATTTTAAGTCTATAGCACCTGGGATTTCTGTTTTAGGAATAATAAGCTCCATTAATTTAGAAATTATATAAAATTCATCTCTAGAAAAATTTACTGGGTTAAAAAGTTTATTATTTGATTTACAACTTTGAAATATTCCAACTACAAGAGGGGAAATAGTTATCGCTCCACTTCCTAATCCAATTTTCTTTAATGCATTTCTTCGATCCATAATTTAAATATTCATTTTTTTTAATTCCNTAACTGCATGATTTACGGCACGAGCTGTTAAAGCCATATATGTTAATGATGGATTCTGTGTTCCCGAAGATGTCATAGCAGATCCATCAGTTACATAAACATTTAAAACAGAATGTAACTGATTGTACTTGTTCAAAACAGATGTTTTTGGATTATGACCCATTCTCGCAGTACCCATCTCATGTATTGCAAGACCAAAAGAATAATTATTGTCATATTGATTAACATCTCTAAAACCAGCCAACTCAAGCATTTCAGCTGCCTGAATCATCATATCTTTTCTCATAATTTTTTCATTTTCTTTTATTTCTGCATCAAAAGTAACTGTAGGAAGACCCCATTTATCTTTTTTATTTTGATCTAAATACATTTTATTTTCGTGATAAGGAAGTATTTCTCCATATCCACCAAGACCCATACTCCAATTTCCAGGAGTCAAAATACCTTCTTTAAGTTTTGAACCATAACCATTTTTNTCAATAATTTCTCTTTGATCAGATCTATACGCTCCTCCCTGATAACCATAACCTCTTATATAATCTTTGCGATCTGTTTTACCCCCTATATTTTGAAAACGTGGTATGTAGATACAATTTGGACTTCTTCCAGTATAATATTTATCTTTAAATCCATCATAGATTCCTCCTGCTCCCGCAAAAAAATGATGATCCATTAAATTATGTCCAAGTTCTCCTGAATCATTTCCCATACCATTAGGAAACCTATTAGAAACAGATTGCATCAATATTGAGGTAGATGCTACAGTAGATGCACAAAGAAAAATGACCTTAGCTTTATACTCAATTATATTTTTTGTTTGAGCATCCATAATTCGAACACCTTTGGCCTTCCTTTTGTCGTGATCATATATAACTTCGTATACTATTGAATTGGGTCTTAAAGTCATATTACCAGTTGACTCAGCTGCAGGAAGTGTGGAAGAATTACTGCTAAAATATGCACCATAAGGACAACCCCTTCGACATCTATTTCTGTATTGACAAGTTGACCTTCCTAACCCAGGTTTAGTCCCTTCAGTTATATGAGCAATACGACCAATTGTTGCTGTACGATCTTTATAATTTTTAATTAAAGATTTTTTAAATTCCTTCTCTAAACAATTTAATTCCATAGGTTTCAAAAATTCGCCATCTGGTAATTGAGGTAAACCTAATTTCTCTCCACTTACACCAATATACTTTTCAACGTAACTATACCATGGAGCAATATCATTATAACGAATAGGCCAATCAACACCAATTCCATCTTTAGCATTTGCATTAAAATCAAAATCACTTAAACGAAAACTAAGTCTTCCCCATGTTAGTGACCTCCCTCCTACATGATACCCTCTTATCCAATCAAATCTTTTATCCTCATTATATGGATGATCATTATCATTTACGAAAAAATGAGAAGTTGATTCAGAATTAACATAAAGGGTTCTACTTTGTTTAGGTTGTCTTTTTTTTATTTCTTTAGTAATTCTATCTCTTCCTTCAAAATCCCATGGATCCATATTAGCAGTTTTATAATCAATAGGATGAGAAATCAATGGTCCTCTCTCAAGTACAAGAGTTTTTAGTCCATTTTCACAAAGTTCTTTTGCGGCCCAACCTCCACTTATTCCAGTTCCAACTACTATAGCATCATATTCGTTTATCATATATATAATTAGTTCATATAAAATATATACAAATAACGAATAGCTCTCCCTAAATAAATATTTACTTTATTATTCTTTAATAAATACATGAAGAATTGTTTGGTTTAATATAATATGATTTAAAATTTTTAGCTCTTGAATCCATACAACCACATAGATTTAAAAGTTTAATGTTTTTAAAATCAATAGAATGACTTTCGGCTTGAAATGCAATATAGCCTGAGTTTAAAACTTCCCCCTCTTTAGACAACCAATAATCTTTACTTTCTATTCCATTTGAACTCCAATCTTTATTNCCTANATGAGGGTTTGCANATCCTCCTCCAATTTGAGGNTTTTCGTAAGTTAAAACTGTATCGTTTTGAATAATATGAATAATTCTNTCCCCTCCATGAACAATTATTTCTGCACTTACCCACTGATCGCCATTATATGTTTTTGAATTAGAATCTATGCAATGCTTATAATTAATTTTATTATCAATTTCAACAGCTGTTCCAGGTGTACAAATATTACCTGTTGTTCTCTTACCTCTTCCTAATCCTCCTAATAATTGCATTTCAATTGAAACAGGAAAAAATTGACCAAAATCATTACTTTCGGGTGACTGAGAATGAACCATAACTCCACTATTTCTGATGTTCCATGATGCACCATCTTTAACTTGATCTCCCAAGAATCTATAATCAAAACGGAGTTTATAATATGAATAAGGTTTTTTATAATATAAATGAGCATATGAATTTTCAAATTTTTTATATTCATCATAAACTATTCTAATCATTTTATTCTCAACTTTAAAAGTATTTTTATAGTTAAAATTCAATTCTTGATTTGCAAACTTAATTATCCAATTTTCCAAATCAACACCGTTAAAAATAGATTCCCAATCTTCCTCTTCTTTTTCAATAAATGATGAAAAAACAAAAGCTAGTAATAAAAATATTTTTAAAACTTTTAAAACAAATAAGTTCAATATAAATTTATTCAAATGTGATTAGTTAATATAACACATTTTTAAATACGATAAATTAATAATATTGATTTGAAAAATATCAACCTATAATTTTATTATATTACACTTTTATATGAAAAAACTTTTAACATTAATCATTTTAATTCCTTGTATTTCCATAGCTCAGTGGAACTTTGGTAATACTTCAAAAGCAAGAGGAGTTTATGCAAATGGGAAAATTGAATTTAGAAAATTTAACGATTTTGAATTTAAAATAGTTAAATACAAAAACCTTGATATAGAGTTTTCAATTAGTAGTAAATATTTCAAAGAAAGTTCAGGATATTATTATGTAGTAATAAGAGTCTTAGATAAAAATTTTAGAGTTTTAAACTCTGAAACTGTGGATGGTAATTATAAAATTTTAGAATTAAAAGATATAGCTAAAAATGACAAATATAAAGTTGAGGATTTTTTAAAAATTTTTAGAAAAGATATTAGTTGTATTGTTACAATAAAAAATAATAATAAAATAATCCAAGGATTTAGTTCTTTAGAGGGAGGTCTTCAAGCAATAAATTATGTTTTAATGAAATAAAAACACATGTGAAGAAAATAATAATTATAATAGTTGTGTTTTTTCTGTTATACCTTTGGGCTGAATTAGGTGTTGGTGTTTTCTTCCAAGATTCCTGGGGGGGAGACTAGAATTAGTATCCATTTTTATGAATATTAAATTTTTTATTGGTCCTATGTCAAAAAATGTTGTTGATTCAATTATAGAGTTTCAAAAATCAACAAATCATAAAATTGGTTTAATTCCAAGTCGAAGACAAATAGAATATAATGGTGGTTATTGTAACAATTGGACAACTAAACAATTTTCAATTTATGCTAAAGACATTAAACTAAAAAGAGATCATTCCGGCCCAGGGCAAGGTTATATTGATGACGATGGATATGAATCACTAAAATTTGACAGTAAATACATGGATATAATTCACATAGATCCATGGAAAAAATACCCATCTTACAATAATGGTTTGAAATGGACCATAGAAATGATTAAATTTTGTGTTAATATTAATCCTAAAATTGAATTTGAAATTGGAACAGAACAAAGTATCAGGCCTTTTAAAGCATCTGAACTAGATAAACTTGTTCTAGATTTAAAACAAAATTTAAACAGTTTAGAATTTAATCAAATTAAGTATTTAGTAATCCAATCTGGAACTTCGCTTTCTTCAACATATAATACTGGAATATATGACCAAGAAAAATTAATTTCTATGATACAAATTGCAAAAAAACATAATTTAAAATCTAAGGAACACAATGGAGATTATATTCCTGAAAAATTAATCAGGGAAAAGATGAAATTAGGATTAGACTCAATAAACATTGCTCCAGAATTTGGCCTTATTGAAACTCAAACTTATTTGGATGAAATTAAAAGTTCTAATATTCTAAATCGATTATGGGAAATATGTTATAACTCTAACCGCTGGAAAAAATGGGTTAATAAAAATTTCGACCCTTTAAATGAGAAAGTTCAATTGATTAAAATCTGCGGACATTACGTTTTATCAAGTAAAGAATTTCAAAATGAAGTAAAATTTCATTTTCCAAATATTGACAGTAAAATAAAATCAAGAATTAAAAGCAAATTAAACTCACTTTGTAATTAGTTAATATGAATTTTATATACAAATACAGATTTTTTTTCTTAATAATTACTGGAACTATTCTACTTTATTTTGATTATGGTAATCTTTCTGCAGTTTTTTTTGTTTTAGGAGTAGTTTCAATTTGGAGATATTATATTGATAATAATGAAAAGTGGAAAAAAAAAGAATAAAACTTTAATAATTAACTAAATTTATATTTATGAAAAAAGTATTTTCTATTCCATTATTAATTATTGGTTATACAATGATAGTTCTGGGTGTTAGATGGATGATTGTTGATGAGCCATGGATGCTTGATCAAGTTGCAAATGAAGAAAGATTAAATATGACTTTTGATCAATTATTTAGTTATGAAATAAATAATACTCTTCCTGATTATCTTAAACAGATATATCGTTTTTTTGGGTTATGGGTAACTATTATTGGTCTTTTTATTACTTCACTTTCAAGGGAGAATATTTCAAAAGATTCTATAATTAGAATTATAATTCTTATATGTGTTGGTATAATGTGTTACTCAGGATTAATTCTTGTTCATGTGTGGATNCCTAGTTCTCCTTTTTTATATTTAGCTTACGGAATGATATTATTACATCTTGTTTCAGTTTATGGGCATATAAATTTCAATAAAAAAACTTAATTATATTTTTAACAATCTTAACTGTAAATCCTAAAAATCTGTCCATTTTGTTCCCCATTAATAACTTTTTCATAAAGCTCAGCTAAATTTTGCATTTTAACAATATCGTATCCGGGAAAATAATCTTTGTACTTTAATGCAGAATCTTCCACTAAACCAGGAGAAACAACATTTACTCTTATATTATTTTCCATCTCCAAGGAAGCTGCTTTTACAAAACTGTGAATCCCTCCATTTACAAGAGCAGCACTAGTAGTCATTTTAACAGGATTATCTGCTAAAATTCCAGTNGTAAGTGTTATTGATCCTCCATGATTCATATAATTACGTCCAATCTTTACAAGATTAACCTGACCCATTAGTTTATTTTTAATACCCTTATAATAATCTTCTTCAGTTAAATCTTTAAATGGGGCCCAAACAGCTTCACCTGCTATAGAAATTACAGCATCAAAATCATTATTGTTTTCAAATAAATTTTTAATTGAATCACTATCTGATAAATCAATTTTTAAATCTCCACTATTTCTTCCAGCTGTTATAATTTTATTTTTAGTTGAAAGAAAAGTAGAAACTTTTTTGCCAATAGTTCCATTTCCTCCAATAATTAAAATCTTCATAATTTTTTTTTATAAAAGTAGAGTTATAAATTTATAACTTTTAAAAGTATTAAATCTCAAATTCAAAAAACAAACTTTTAATTTTAATTTAATCAATTATGTTAAAAAAATCAGATTATATTCTTTTAGGTGCAGCTTTTTTTAGTTTCTGTCTTTCAGTTTGGTTATGGTTTTCAGGACAGAAAGAAGAAGGATTATATGTCGGTATATGGGTTCCATCTATTTTAGCTGCTGGGGGCTATATAAAGCAAATAATTAACAATCAGAAATAATGAGTCTTATTGTAATATTTATTTTTGGTTTTGTTATTTTTGGTGCAGTTATTTTATCTTTTTTACTGGGATTTTCAGAAAATAAATCGAAAACAAATAAGACTAATCAAATTGATCCAATAGACTATGATGGAAGTGGAAACT
This sequence comes from Flavobacteriaceae bacterium, assembly GCA_002702405.1. Next base: position 10,336 of record NZZH01000033.1, read on the forward strand.
GGAGCAGAATTCCTCCAAAAAAAAAGTAATACTTTACTTAAATGATTTTACCTGTGTCTTATGAAATAAAAATTAATTCTTCGAAAGAAAAATTATGGGATCTAATTTCATCTCCTGGACATTTAAATCTTTTTCATCCATTTTGTAAAAAAAATAAAGCAATAAATTGGAATAAAAATGGAAAAAAAGATATTCTTATTTATTTAAATGGTTTAAAATACATTAGAGAATTTTATAAATGGGATGAAAATCATGGCTATAGTTTATTAATTGGTAAAGAAAATGGCGAAAAATCTAAAGTTGAATGGAAAATATTATCAAGAAATAATAAAGTGTTTCTAAATATCAAAGTATTTCCATATATCTTTCATAACAAAAACAAACTGGTTTATCTTTTTTATTATTACTTTTTTATAAAACCTATGCTAAAAAAATATCTAAGTTCTGTATTAAGAGGTATAAATTGGTATTTAAAAAACAAAAAACCAGTACCCAAAAATAAATTTGGAAAACATTCCTGGTTTTCTTAATTAAATATTCTTACTATGTCTTAATTTTATTCAATGAATTCTGATACAATTGCTCTTATTTCTGTATTATTTTGTGAAATGATTTTTGTAATAATCGCTTATACCATTAATGAAAAAAATTCCAAATATTTACTCTCTGGATATAACACAATGTCAAAAGAAGATCAAAAAAAATTTGATCTAAAAAATTATCTAATATTTTTTAAAAAATTTTTTCTTAATCTAACGTTATATTCACTTTTAATTTTTCTTTTATTTTATATTCTCTATGATGGGATAACTGCATCAATTATTTGGTGTATTTCTATATTTATCCCAATGCCATATATGATATACAAAGGAAATAAATTTAAAAAATGAAAAGAAAGCTTCCTGTAGATGTTTTTAGTGATTGGGCTATAAATGGAAAAGATGTGGGTATGGAAAAAAATCATAAGTTATCAGTAGATAATATGATTGAATTTTCAATAAAAAAGCTAGATTATTTTACTTTTTTAGATGCTGGCTGTGGTAATGGTTGGGTTGTACGGAAAGTATCAAAACTAAATAAATGTATTAAATCTATTGGAATTGACGGATCTCAAAAAATGATTGAAAAAGCAAAATCTATTGATAAAAAAAATAAATACTACTGTGAAGATTTACTTAATTGGAAACCGAAAAATAAAATTGATNTAGTTCACTCAATGGAAGTTTTTTATTACTTCAAAAATCCCAAAAAAATTATAAAGCATATTTATTCATCATGGCTGAAAAAAAACTCAAGACTTATAATGGGGATAGATTATTATTACGAAAATAAAATATCTCACTCATGGCCGAATGAATGCGGAATATCAATAATGAGCCTTTTTTCTGAAAAAAAATGGAAGAATTTCTTTTTTGAGGTTGGATTTAAAGAAATTAAATCTTGGAAGGTTGGAGAAAAAAAAGACTGGGCTGGAACTTTAATAATTACTGGAATCAAATAATAAAATATTTAATTATATAATAGATTTGAAATTTAAACGTTAACAAACTAAAAAAAAATGTCTTACAATTATAGATTCTTTCTTTCATTTTTAATGATTTTTTCCTTCAGTTTTTTGCAAGGTCAAAAAATTTTATTTGACTCTCTTAAATACAAAATGCCTATTGAAAGTGCAAAAGCATATATAAAAACAAACAAAAAAAAATATAAAAACTTTTCTTTAGGGAAAGGAACTTCATATTCTATAAGAAATAACTCGCTTGTTGAAAAANATGAAGAACTTGTAGAAGTATCATTTTGGAGTAAAAAAAATCTTAATCTAAAACAAGCAGAAGAATATTTAATTTCAACAAAAGCTTTTTTGGAATCAAAAAATTATAAAGTTGTTTACTCTCAGGAAAATTGGTCAAAACCATTATTAATGAATAAAAATAAACCATGTATAAGGTTTGTTGATGAAAATAAAAATGTTGTTCTTGCCATGGAACCAAGAGGTCAAGGAAGTGTTTATAATGTGTTTTTAACTTACTACAATTTTGATTGGTTTATTAATCAAGCAAAAGGAACTAATTAATTCTATAAATCTATATTAATACCTAATCCAAAGAGTTCTCTGATTTGTAGCTTTTTAATTAAATCATCATCATAAATAAAATGAATAATTAAATTACTGGATATCTTATCATTAACCTTGAATCTAAAATCCATATTCCAATCAATATCTATATTTTTGGTTTTCTCTAAATAATTAATATAAGTGTTAAATTTATTCTCTAAAGTAACATTAGTCACTAAATTAAATTTAATGTTTCCTGTAACTGAAGCTCCAAAAAAGAACTTACTTATTTTATTTGGATCCACACCAAAATACTTTTGATCTTCAGTTAAATTCTTTGTATAACTAGAATTAACCATNATAACNCGAGCTGCAAGAGGTGACATATTAATCCAATAAATTGGTTCTTTTTTTATATATAAACCTAAGCCCCCTTGAATGATTGCTGGTGAGAAAAATTCTGAAATTCTTTCTCGATTAAATTCTTCACCTGAAGTTACTGGATAATTATAACCTGGCCTTAATTGTGTCTTTAAGTTTACATAAACTGAATAACTTGATAATCTATTAATTTGTTTTCCAATTAATGAATTAATTTCTATTCTATCATCTGTTTTTTTGGTATAATCATTTCCTTTAATATAAGTTGCTCCAAGAGATAACAAAAAATTTGTATCCCAAATTAATCCATTTCTATCAGAATAATTATAATTATAATCCATTCCAAACAAACCTGTAATAGAACTTTCTCCTCCTGAAATCCAATTGGAAAAATAGGCCTGATTTAAAGTAAATCTAGTATTTCCATAAAATTTTGATCTTTTTCCTCCCAATTCTGATTGAATTATTGCTCCAAAGGGAATTGAATCCATCATCATTTCATTTTCCTGACTAAATAATAATGAATATGAAAAAGTTAATAATGTAATAAAAAAAATAAATTTTGATCTGATCATTAAAATAATTTTTTAATTCTTAATTAATCCTATAGGTCTTACTTCATTTCCTTTAATCCCTTTTAAACTATTNCCTAAAATTAAACTAATAGAATCTGATATTTTATCAATTTTTTTCACAATATTAGGATATAAATCTGCAACATTCTTTTTTTCTTTAGGATCTTTAATCAAATTATATAACTCTGGAGAATTTAGATAATTAATCTCATATTTTATTGGTGTTCCATCAGATTTTCCTTTATTTCCATTTAAGCTTCTGTATGAATGACTTAAATAATATTTCCAGTCTTTGTGTCTTATGGCATGTAATTCATTTTCTTTATAATAAAAAAATAAATTTTCATGAGGAGATTTATATGTTTTTCCTGTCAATAATGGAACTAACGACTTTCCATCTATTTTAAGCTTTACATTATCACTCTTTGAAAACTCTTTTATAGTTGGCAACCAATCAATCCCCATAGCCGGAGCATCAATAATGGTATTAGGTTTTATATTCTTTGGATAAGAGATAATAGCGGGAACTCTATTACCTCCTTCCCAACATGTCCCTTTACCTTCTCTGTAAATTCCAGGTGAACCTGAATGTGTACCATATGACAACCAAGGCCCATTATCTGATGTAAAAATTATTACTGTATTATTTACCAAATTATTTTTCTTTAAAACATCATAAATTCTTCCAAAAGAA
>NZZH01000034.1 GCA_002702405.1 Flavobacteriaceae bacterium
TTTTTTTCATTTACTATACAGAAATATTGTATTCTCTCAGCGCATCATTTAGTGAAGTTTTTTTATTTGTGCTTTCCTTTCTTTTTCCAATGATCAATGCACAGGGCACTTGAAATTCTCCTGCGGGAAAAGTCTTTTTATATGAACCTGGAATCACAACTGAATTTTCAGGAACTTTTCCGTTATATTCAATCTTTTCTGATGAGGTGACATCAATAATTTTAGTAGAAGAAGTAATAATTACATTTGCGCCTAAAACAGCCTCTTTGCCAATGTGCGTACCTTCCACTATCACACACCTTGATCCAATAAATGCATTGTTTTCAATTATAACGGGAGCCGCTTGTAAGGGCTCTAAAACTCCTCCAATTCCGACTCCTCCGCTTAAATGAACATTTTTACCTATTTGAGCACAACTTCCAACTGTTGCCCATGTATCAATCATTGTACCTGAATCTACATAGGCACCAATATTAATGAAGCTTGGCATCATTATTACATTTTTTGATACATAAGAACCAAATCTTGCAATAGCGTTTGGTACCACCCTAACTTTTTTCTCTTTAAATTTATTTTTAAGTGGAATTTTGTCATAAAATTCTATTGGACCAACTTTATGAGTTTCCATTTTTTGTATGGTGAAATACAATATAATAGCTTTTTTGACCCAATCGTTAATAATCCATTTATCTTTTTTTTGATTAGCAACTCTTATTGTACCTTTATCTAATTCTTTGATAACTTTAAAAATAGCTTCTTTTGTTTCTGATTTTTCTGTCAGAGATCTATCCGACCAAGCATGTTCAATAATTTTTTCCATTTTATTTTTTTTTCAAAATTACTTAATTCAATACTTTTGACTATAAAAATAAATTTTAATTAAAATTTAAGATAACAAAAAAGTAAATGGGCGTTTTAATTAGTATAGATTATGGATCAAAAAAAACAGGATTAGCTACAACTGATATTAAAAAATTAATTGCAAGCGCATTAGCAACTATTCAAACTAAAGACATCATATCATATCTAAAAAAATTTAATGAAAGAAACCCTATAGAAAAATTTATAGTAGGTGAACCTAAACAAAAAGATGGTAGTCCATCAATTATTGAAACTGAGATTTCAAGTTTTATTAATTCATTGAGTTTGAATTTTCCTTTAATTTCAATTGAAAGATATGATGAGAGATATACTTCTAAAATTGCTCTAGATATTTTAATAAAAAGTGGTGCAAAGAAAAAAAAAAGAAAAAATAAAAACCTTATTGATAAAATAAGTGCTACAATAATTTTACAATCTTATTTAGAATCTAAAAACATTAAATCTTGATATTACCAATTTCAGCATACGGATCTCCTATTTTAAAACAAACGGCTAAACCTATTGACAATAATTTTCCNGAATTAAATTCTTTAATCNTTGATATGTGGGAAACAATGTACTCGGCTAATGGGGTTGGTCTTGCNGCACCTCAGATAGGAAAATCAATCCGTATTTTTGTAGTTGACACTAAACCATTTTCAGAGGACGAAAAACTNACAAAAATTGAATCTGACGAATTAGCGTGTTTTAAAAAAGTATTTATTAATCCTAAAATTATAGAGCAAAATGGAGAATTTTGGGANTTTAATGAGGGNTGTCTCAGTATTCCAGAGATAAGAGAAGATGTTTCTAGAAAGGAGATNNTAAAAATTAATTTTTTAAANCAAAATTTTGAAGATCAAACANTAGTTTTGAAAGGAATTATAGCTCGTGTAGTACAACATGAATATGATCATCTAGAAGGNATTTTATTTACTGATAGATTAAGTTCTTTNAAAAAGAGAATAATCAAAGGTAAATTAGACAATGTTTTAAAAGGCAAGNTAGAAACTGATTATAAAATGCTTTTTTACAATAAAAAAAATAAATAGATCTATAGAATGGAAATGGATTCATTTAAAAAGTTAGTTAAANTAATAGATAGACTNCGTTTAGAATGTCCTTGGGACAGAAGGCAGACATTTGAAAGTTTAAGGAANTTAACAATTGAAGAGACTTATGAACTTGCTGACGCAATTTTAGAAAAGAATTGGGATGATGTTAAAAATGAATTAGGNGATTTGCTATTACANATTGTATTTTATGCAAAAATGGGAAGTGAAAAGAAATTATTTGATATTAATGATATTATCAATCATGTTTCTGAAAAATTAGTTGATAGGCACCCACATGTTTTTGGAGATAAAAAAGTTTTAACCTCTNAAGAAGTAGNAAAAAGTTGGGAGTCAATAAAATTGACAAATTCTAAAGGAGTTTTAAAAGGTGTTCCNAACAAACTNCCAGCTCTTATTAAAGCATATAGGATACAACAAAAAGTTTCTGGAATTGGTTTTGATTGGAAAAATAAATCAGGAATAATAGATAAAATTGATGAGGAATTANCTGAATTAAAAGAAGAAATTATTAAAAAGGATAAAAATTTAACAGAATTAGAATTTGGAGATTTTTTATTTTCAGTNGTGAATTATGCAAGNTTTTTAGATATTGATCCAGAAATAGCACTTGAAAAATCTAATAAGAAATTTACAAANCGTTTTGAGAAAATAGAACATGAANTAAGGAAAANGGGNCTTAGTTTAGGTGAAGTGAATATAANNGATTTGAACTTATTGTGGGANAATGCAAAAAAGTAGCTAATTATCNTCAGAATTTATTTTTTTAGGCTCCAAATTCTTTTTNATTTTCCTCTCAATTGATTTTAATCTTGACAAACAATTATCTAGAAAAATAGATTCATTTTTATGATCAGAAATTTTCTCTAAAACATCCTTTATTAANGGNTTTTTACTACTTGAATCTGAAAAAAAATCAATGTTATTTTCTAGTTGAAGAACTTTTGAATTTATATCTTCAATTTTTCTTTTTAATAGCTGTACTTCATTTTTTATTTTTTTNGGATCTTTTTCTATACCTAATATTTTGATATTGAATTTAACCGTTTCATTATCTGATTTTTTAAGTTTTAATCCACCAATCAATTTATTTAAAGCTGTAGAAAAATTATTGAAAGAAATCATGTATGCATTACTTTTTAAATTACCAATTGAATTGAAATTTTCCCATTTCTCATGTATAAATTCATTTAATTCTTCAATTTCACCAGGTATTTTTTCTTTTTCTAGTGATGATATAAATTCGTCTTTTTTCTTTAATATTTTCTCCTCTTCTAAACTTATTTTTTTATAACCTTTTTTTAGCCTTTCAAAAAAAAGATTACAGCTTGAATTAAATTCACTCCATAACTTTTGTGAAATATTTTTTTGAACAAAACCAATTTTATTCCACTCTTTTTGAATTAGCTTTATTTCTTCAATATGTTCTGACCATTTTTCTTTTTTAAGTATTATTTTAACCTTGTCAATTAAAACTTTTTTATCATTTATATTATTTTTTTGAATACTCTTTTGTTTCTTAAAAAAAGAATTTTTATTTCTATTTATTTCTTTATTTATAATTCGAAATTTATTCCAGGTTTCCTTACTTTCTTTCTTCTTAAGTGGACTAATTTTTTGAAATTCTATCCTTACCTGATTATGCTCAGATAAAATTTTTTGCCAATCTCTATATTCAGATGGTGAAGATTCTTTAATTTCTTCNAATCTTTTAATAAGAATTAGTTTTTTTTGATAGTTTTCTTTTAATATGCTTTCATAATTTTTGTTGTATTCTTGCCTTTTTGAATGTATTAGTTTTGAAGCTTTTTGAAATCTTTTCCATAGACCTTCATTATGTTCCTTGGCTACTGGACCTAATTCATTTTTCCAAAGCCTGTGTAATGAGTTTAAATCCCTCGAAGCTTTAATTATATCTGTTGAATCAGCAAGTGTCTCAGCTTTTTCAATAATTTTAATTTTTTCATCTAAATTATGTTTAAAATCAATTTCTCTTAATTCTCTATTCAAGTGTAGAAAATCATAAAAAATTTCTACATGATGTTTATATGTATTCCAGACATTTAAATTTTGTGAATTTGGAATGGATCCAGTTTTATGCCAGCTATCTTGTAGCGTTCTAAATTTTTTGTAAATACTATTAATATTTTGATCGACATTTATTAATCCTTTAAGATCTTCAATTATTTTAAGTTTTTTTTCAAGATTTGTTTTTTGAGTATTTTCTCTTTCTTTATAAAGCATTTTTTTTCGATACTTAAAATCTTTGGATATTTGATCAAATTTAATTTTATACTCAGGGTTGAAGGTAAAATCAATTTCATTCCCTCCCTTTTTAATATGCTTGGATTTCATTAATAGGGATTCATTTTTATATTTATGTTCAAAAAAAGTTACTAATTCTTGAATTTTTTTTATTCTGTTTTTCCAATTTTCATCAGCCAATAAAACCTCAAAATGATTAACTAAAGATTTAAAATCAAAGTTTTTTAAATCATCTATATCTATGACTTCGCTATTTTTAGAAGTAGAATTCGATTTTATTTTAGTCATAGACTTTGGTTTAAAATAATTTTCAATTTATTTTCCTTCAAAAATTACAAAAAAAAAAGTTATTCTCTTATTTCTTCCAAATATCCCAGGATTTTTCTGCTTGATATACAAGCATTTTAAGGCCATTTATAGTTTGACAACCTTTATCCTTTCCTTTTTTCAAGAATAAGCTTTCTGAAGGATTATATGTTAGATCATAAAAAATATTAGATTTTTGAATTAAATCATAAGGCAAAAGAGGCATATAATTGATTTTTGGGTAGGTGCCTAATGGAGTTGTGTTTATTATTAGAGAATGCCTTTGCATTATTTCTTTATTAAGATCAGTATAAGAAAGATTATTTTCATCTGCTTTTCTGGAGACGAATTTAAATTTAACTCCTATTTTTTTAAGCGTATAAGAAACTGCTAAAGAAGCGCCTCCTGTCCCAAGTATNAGGGCATATTTTGGCATTACTTTTATTTTTTCTAATAAAGATTTTTCAAATCCATATGCATCAGTATTATGGCCAATAGAATTATGTAAATCATCAAAACAAATTGTATTAACTGCACCAATTTCTTTAGCTTTATTTGAAATTTTATCTAGATATGGAATTATTTTTTTCTTATATGGAATAGTTACATTTAATCCATTAATATTTTTATTATTTAATATAGTTGAGACTGAATCGATAGATTCAATATCAAAGTTTTTATAGGTGTGATCTATTAAATGATTTTTACTAAATTTTTCAAGAAAATAGTTTTTAGAAAAGGAGTAATTAATGTCTCTTCCAATAAGACCAAAAATATATTTATTTATTTCTTTTTTCCCCATATTTCCATAGAAAGATAACTGATAATACACCCAAAAATATAAATAATAGAACTAACCATGTTTCAATTAAATTGAAATTTGGAATAAAAAATTCGTAATNTTTTATTATTGGATTTCCAGCTGAATTGTATATTATTTTTCCGTTGTCTAATGTGTCAAAAAATTTANTTTTCCAGGGCCATACAGTTCGTAAAGATCCAGTTATAAAACCTATGATTAAAAAATTAGTAATTAGTTTATGTTTCTTAAGAAGGTAACTGAGNAAATTAGAAAAAGCAATCAATCCAGTTACAGATCCAAATGTAAAGACTAAAATAATTTTTAGTAAATGAATTCTCTCACTATCATATATAAAATTAAAGTTTAACTGAATTATTTCTTTAGCTGTGTAATATATTGAATTAACTGAATCTACTAAAAGAAGAGAGTAATTGCCTAAAATAATTAGTAAAAAGGAACCTGAAAGACCAGGTATGGTCATTCCAGAAACACTTATTATGCCACAAAAAAAAACAAATAATAAATTGTCATTTTCAGGCATAATTTTTGAAAAACTTATGGCTAAACCNAAAGAGAGTCCAACAATTAATGCTAAAATAGTTTTATAATTAAACTCTTTTTCATCATTAACTATAATTAAAAGNGATCCTAATATTAAACCNAAAAATGCNCCAAATACTTCAGTTTCATAGTTTTCTAATAGATAGTCTAATACTAATGAAACACTGAAATAACTAAAAACAACTCCTAAAAAAATAAAAATTAAAAAACTTCCATTAATATGATCACTAAAACTTCTTATTCCTTCTTTAGANAACTTTGAAAAGGCACTATAATTTATTTTTTTTAGAGAATGAATAAGCTTTTCATAAAAACCAAGAATAAAGGCAATAAATCCTCCAGAAACTCCAGGAATTTTATTTGCNGCTCCCATAGCTATACCTTTTAAAAAAAGAACTAGTATGCTTTTGGCTCGCTCAGAANTACTAAAAAAAATCATTTTTTATGAGTTAAATTTTTAGANCCTAAGAATATAGTTAATAATGCAGCAATAATCATTACTAAAAATGAAATTAATATTTCAGGATTACCTTCATAATTGTAAGGAGCTATTGCCTTTGAGTAAAAAAACTTTTCATTATCAAAATTTATATTTACCACTTCCTGCCATGGCCAAATTTTTTGAATACTACCAATCATCAATCCAATAAGTGTCGACATTGTTATATCATTATTTTTTTCAATAAGCTTTTTTAAAATACTCGCAAAAAACCTTAGCCCAATTAAAAATCCAAGAGCAGTTACTAATAAAGTTAAAAATGTTTCATAAAAAATCTCCCATTTGAAAAATGTGAAAACTTTAGTAGCCATCTTTATTGAATTTAAAAGTGTTTGGTATACGCCCAAGATTAAAAAAATGTAAGCTCCTGAAATTCCAGGCAAAATCATAGCAANAGAACCTACTATTCCACAAAAAAATAGATATAATAGAGTTATGTCATTATTTTTTAGCGGGATTTTTGTTAATTGATAAGAAATTAAAATTCCGATTATCAAAAAACCAAAACAAAAAAAATTCCAATTAATTACTAGCTTTCTTAGAAAAAAAATACTCGTTATCAATACACCAAAGAAAAATGACCATAATTGGATAGGATGACTTTGAATTAGCCAATCTATCAAATAGGAAAAAATCAAAANACTTAAAATAATACCTGAAAAAACAGTTAATAAAAATTTTCCGTTTACGTTTTCCCCAAATTTTTTTAGTTTACCCCTTATTAGAAGATTTATGTTTTTAAAATTCAACCTATCAATTGAATCTAAAATATCTTTATATATGCCAGTTATTAATGCGATTGTGCCTCCAGATATACCTGGAATTAAATCAGCTACTCCCATTAACATCCCTTTGGCAAGAAGAATGATTGTTTTGTTTTTCAAAAAAAATGAATATTATCTTTTAACAAAAATATAAAAGTTCTGGGTGTAAACTATAATATGAAAAATGTTTATAGGTTATAATTTAAAAGTTCGGGAAAAAAAGTCTTTATCTTTTTTCTAATCCGATTTGTAATATTATTTCTTTTGACAGTATCTTTTAAAAGGTCATGTCCTTCCTTTTTTTTACCTAATCTGATTTTACATCCTGCAATTCTTAAAAGCAGTGATGAGTTATTTGGAAACGATTTTGTTGCCTTTAAACCAATTTCGTGAGCACTATCCCATATTTTTAGATAAATCAATGAATCAAGCCAAAATTTCCACGTTTTAAGACTATGATTACCAAGAGAATCAATGTTTTTGCATGCAATACAAACATCTTGAAAAAATTTAATTTTAAAATTAATTTCAGCACTTTTTTTCCACAATTGAATACTATCACCATTAACCTCCAAAGATTTTTTAACGTATAATTGTGATTTTATCAGTTCATTGTTCTTTTGCAAAAGTGTTATTAAGTCAATCCAACTTTTTTCATGATTTGGTTCTAATTGAATTGACTCTTCAAAAAATTTCATAGCTAATGTAGAGTTACCAAGTTTTAAATGACAAAGACCAATTCTATGGCTTATAAAAGCATTAGGGCTATTTATATTTATGGATATTTCATAGTTTTTAATTGCATCTACATTACGACCAACCTTTTCAAGTAATTTCCCTTTCTCAATATATGCACTACTATAAACTTCATTGCTAATGATAGAAAAATCAAAAGCGGACATTGCTTTATTAAAATCATTTGACTTAGCATACAGTTTTCCTAATTGATGCCATGCAATTTCATTATACGGATCTGAATCAATAAATTTTCTTAGGAAAATTATAGCTTCATTATTTTGCTTTAGCTTTTCATAGCAATAAAGCAGATTATAAAGAGATTGATAATCTTCTTGATTTTCATTTAAGCATTTTATATAGCATTCCTTTGCCTTTTTAAAATTCCCGATGGAAAGATATTCATTGCCAATTAAATTATTTATTTCAGAAGTATTTTCACTAACTGATAAAGCTTTATATAGAAGAGCTATTGCTAATGAATGTTTTTTCTTTTTAGAGAAAATACTTGCCCTTTGAACATAGATTTCTTCATTTTCAGGGGATAAAATTTCAATTTCAACTAATAATTCTTCAGCGTCCTTATACGCACCTTCAAAAAGTAATATCTCAGTTTTCAAAAGCATTAACTCAATATTTTTTGGATGTTGATCCATTCCTATTGCTAAAGCTTTTTTTGCAAGATTAAATTTGCCAAGATCAATGTAGTGAAGAATTATATTTTCAAATTCAATTCCATCAAAGAAAAGAACTTTATTGGTTTTAAGCATTTGCTCAAACCTTGTTATAGAAGGGTGTTTTTCTTGGAAAAAACTATTCAATAGAAAAATTTATTACTTTTTTTAAAAGTAGATAAGTTATTATCTATGATTAGTCAATATCAAATTTTATTTTCAACAAAATAATTAACAGTTATATTTCATCTAGAGATTCACATATAATTTTACATCCTTTTATTATTTCACTTTTTGAAATTGTTAGAGGGGGAGAAATTCGAACAGCTCTCTTTTCCCAAAGAAGCCAGAACAATAATAGTCCTTTATCAATGCATTTGTAAATCAATTGACTTACTAACTCCATATTTTTAAGAATTAGAGCTAACATTAAACCAGTTCCTTGAATTTTTAAAATTTTCGGATGAATTAAATTTTTTCTGAAAAGTTCTTCTTTTTCAGATATTTTAGAGATTAAATCTGAGTTTAAAATTTCTCTAATAGTTGCTAATCCAGCTGCAGCTGTTAATGGATTCCCGCCAAATGTAGTTATATGACCTAACATAGGATTACTTTCAAATTTTCTCATAAACTTTTGGGATGAAGTAAATCCTCCTATCGGAAGTCCTCCGCCCATAGCTTTACCTAAAACTATAATATCTGGATTAACATTAAATAATTCAAAACCAAATAACTTACCTGTCCTTCCAAAACCGGTTTGAATTTCATCTAAAATAAGTAAGGCTCCAACTTTTTCACATCTTGATTTAACTTTTTTTAAATAATTATTTTTTGGAAGGATGAAACCTGCTCCACCCTGAATTGTTTCTAATATAACTGCAGCAGTTTTATTTGTTATTTTTTTTAAGTCCTTTAGATTATTGTATTCAATAAGTTTTGAAAAAGGAATTAGAGGTCTATATCCATTTTTTTGAGATTCTATACCTAGAATACTGAGTGATCCTTGTGTACTTCCATGATAAGATTTCTTTGCTGAAATAACTTCATATCTTTTGGTTACTCTTTTCGCAAGTTTAATAGCCCCCTCAACTGATTCAGTTCCAGAATTTGTTAGATATAAAACTTCTTGATTTTCAGGAAGAATATTTATTAGTTCCTTAGCAAGCAATGTAGGAGTTTTTTGAATTAACTCTCCATAAACCATTATGTGCAAATGTTTTTTAATTTGCTTTTCAATAGCATTAATAACTTTAGGATGACAATGTCCAAGATTACAAACTGAGACACCAGCTATAAAATCAAGATATTTTTTATTTTTATTGTCATACAAGTAATTTCCTTTTGCAGATTTAATTTCAATTCCTAAGGGGTTGGAATTTGTTTTAGCTAGATATTTATAAAAATTTTCGCGCAAATTTTTAGATATATGAAATATTAATTTTCCTTATTCCTTAATTCCATTTACTTTTGGAAGTATAATATTTAAGTCTTCCTCACTGAATAAATCATTTATAGTTTTTGGTTTTTCATTACTTCTCCATATAAAGCCCTCTAATTTTCTTTCATTTATTGGTAATTCTTTTTCAGGATATACTTTTCCAAGTGGTTCTACAAAAAAAGAAATATCCTTAATTTCATTTTCAGAAAACTCCATTAGTAAGTTACTACAGGTAGTTTTATTAATACCAATTAATTCATTATTTTCCTCTGAATACATATAATAGATTACATCAATATTTTTTTTNATTTCNACATCTTTAAGTTTNCTTTCAAGAAATANTCCATTTAGCACNCCTCCTTTTATTTGATTGAANCCATNATTACTTAGNGAATCTTTTTCTATNACCATNACATTTCCNNGGATTTTAAGAGAATCAAGTTTTCTTGTTTTAANATTTGAAATNAANAAAATTGTATCTCCNGACATCTGATTTTGACCGAACCATAGGATTGGATTTTTTTCATTTTTTTGACTTTTAGTGAAAGATCTAATCTGTTTATTACTCAAAGGTTTTTTAAAAAGTTTAATAATTCCATTTTCTTCATTATAAATAAGAGAATCTGATTTCCCTCGTATATCAGATTTAAAAATTCTCACATCGTAAAAACCCTTTATTCTTCTATTTTTTTCATTACCTAAAGCAATTAGAGTGTCAGCATGGATATATAATGAGTCATTCTCAAGAATGTTAACAGAAATCGCTCTTTTTGTTATAATTGCGGAATCTTTTGATTTAAAAATTTCCCCAAAATGACCATTTATAATTGATTTATTTAGCGTGTCAGTTATTTTTACATTATTAGTCGCTGAGGCATAATTTCTTTCTTTCTCAAAAAATAGACTATCTCCTTCAATTTCTTTATTGTCATAAAAAATAATAGCGTTTTTTTGAAAACTACCTTTCTGCAGCTTTGTATTATAATTCCCTTTTTCACATAAAACAGTATAATCTTGACCGATTATTTTTGTTTTACCCTTAAAAAAAGCTTTATTAAGTTCAGTAAAATAATCTAATTCTTTTGATTGCATAGTATATTCGATGTCATATATATTAACCTTATCAATAAATCGATATTTTTTTTCATTAATGAAATAAACTCCAGTTTTACTTGTAAGTTTTGTGTTTTCATCACGGATTACACCTCCTGTTTGATAATAAGCTTTTGAGTTTAAGCGGTCTAACTCGAGAGAATCAGTATTTAATGTCATGTCTGGTCTTTCAAGGAAAACATTTCCACGAGCAAAGGCTATTTTTTTTTCTCCATCATATTCAATATAGTCACAAGTCATTTTCAATGAATCACCTTGAGTAAAAATCACTTTTCCTTTAGCGGTAAAAAAGTTTTTTTTTGGATAAAAATAAGATATATCAGATTTTATAAGAGCCCCTTCATGAAAAAGATGGACCCTAGTATTCCCAATTTTTGTAAGTATATTGGCTCCTGGAAACTTAAGCTCATTTTGACTAGAGCTTCCAGCTTGAAGAATTTTTATAATTTTTTTTTCCTCTTGCTGTGCGTTTAAAATAAGACTGAACAAGAAAAATATTGAGGTAAAACTATTTACTCGATTAAAGAATTTCATAATATTATTATAAATTCAATAAAATATTTATCTAAAAATCGTTTGTTTCCTGTCAGGACCTACAGAAATTATTTTAATTGGGGTTTCTAATTCCTTTTCAATAAATTTAATATAACCAATAAACTCTTTCGGAAATTCATTTTCGGAGTTGATATTAGTAATATCTTTTTGCCATCCTGGAAATTCAATATATTTTGGCAAAATTTCATTTTTAGACAGATTAAATGGAAATTCATCAGCTAAATTTTCTTCAGTATCATAAGAAGTGCAAATTTTTATTTTTTTAAAACCAGAAAGCACATCTCCTTTCATCATTATGAGTTGAGTGACACCATTTATTTGAATTGCATATTTGAGAGCTACCAAGTCAAGCCATCCGCACCTTCTTGCCCTCCCTGTCGTCGAACCAAATTCATTTCCTGCCTTCGCCATAATTTCTCCATCTCTGCCGTTAATTTCAGTTGGAAAAGGGCCACTACCAACCCTAGTAGTATAAGCTTTGAAAATTCCATAAACTTCATTTATGTCTTTTGGTGCTATCCCAAGCCCTGTACATGCTCCAGCAGCCGTGGTTGTAGATGAAGTAACATATGGATAAGTTCCAAAATCAATATCTAGAAGAGTTCCTTGCGCACCTTCTGCAAGAATTTTTTTGCCTGATTTTTGAGCATTAGATAAATAAAATTGAGTATTTATAACTTTAAATTTTCTTAATTTTTCTAGAGCATCAAAAAACTCTTTATTCATCTTATTTAGATCGAATTCTATTTTGTTCTTATAGGAGTTAATTATATTCATATGCTTTTTACAAAGCATATCATATTTAACTTCCCAATTTTTTTCAAAAATATCTCCGACACGGATTCCATTCCTTCCTGTTTTATCCATATATGTTGGCCCTATACCTCTTAAAGTGGATCCAATTTTTGATTTTCCCTTTGATCTTTCAGAGACAGCATCAAGTATTCGATGAGTTGGTAATATAATATGAGCTTTATTTGAAATTAAAAGTTTGGAATATAAATCTATTTTAAATTGATCAAGATTTTCTATCTCTTTTTTAAAAATCACAGGATCAATAACTACACCATTACCAATTAAATTTTGAACATTTAAGTGGAAAATCCCAGAGGGGATAGTATGTAAAACATGCTTTATACCATCAAATTCAAGTGTATGACCTGCATTTGGACCTCCCTGAAAACGAGCTATAATTTCATAAGAATTTGTAAGAAAATCTACAATTTTTCCTTTTCCTTCATCACCCCACTGAAGCCCTAATATTAAATCTACAGACATTTTAGGTTAATGTTTCTCTTTTTTTTTCTTTTTTTTACCATAAAAGTAGAGAGAATGATTGTATATCTCTACATTAAAAACTTCTTCAATTGTATTTTTTATGTTTTGAATTCTTGGATCACAGAACTCTTTAACTTCTCCTGTGTCAATACAAATCAAGTGATCATGTTGACTATCAAAATAA
>NZZH01000035.1 GCA_002702405.1 Flavobacteriaceae bacterium
TATTACTTATATTTTTTTCTGCATCCATGCCTACATTATCTACCTAAAAATATGACATGCCAAATTTTATTTAAATAATAAAGCCCCTCACTGGAGGGGCTTTAGCTATAATTTTTGATTATTACGAGGTTTAGCTAGTGGGAAGATTAATACACATACTTATAACTAGCTAAACCTTTTATTTTCTAGTTATGAGGAACTAGAAATCATGTCTTAGACCGATCATTGTAGATTCGATATCTTTAGCTACACCATCACCCGAACCGGCATCACTTGACGAGTGACCTAAATAGATTCTTGATGTTTTTGATAGTTTATATTGCATACCAATATTGTAACCATCTCTATCATAGGTAGGGCCTTGAGCTGCATCAGTCTCAGCATAAGAATATTGAAGTGTCATTGGACCAGATTTATAAGTAATACCATACCAGTCAACTTCACCATCATTATTTCCGCCGGTAAACATTTTATTATCTAGACCTACGTCTTCATGCATGTACCACACTTTGACTTTACTACCGCTCGCCATTTTGAAATTTTGAGTTAAGGTAACTTTCGCATTGTAGTCTTGACCAGACGTGTGCGAATCATCTGTGTTTCTAGCATAAACTATGTCAAATCCTGGCATAATAAAGTTCTTGTATTCAAGTCCAAAACCAACATCTTTGTTTGTTACACTATTATTTGTATTCTCACCTACACCATAAATAAATGCACCCTTAAAGTTTCCGCTTTTAAGTTCATAGTAAANGGATTCTCTCCAATATGAACTATGAGACATTGAGCCTTGTGAAATCATTCTAGTATCACGAGCTTGCGCAATTGTATCGTGTAAGATGTCATGTTTGGCAAATGATTTATATGGCGATTCAACCGAACCAAATTTNAATTGTCCCATTGGAGTCAGGAATCCTANCCAACCTTGTTTAAGATTGAAAGTTCGACAATCTGNNTTNNNAGTACAGTCTGTACTGTCTCCAGTAGCCAAACCATCACCAATATCNATTGCATACTCAACTTTATAGTTGACAGCATAACCATTTCCGATCNTTGATTTACCCTTAACCCCGAATCTNCCCATACCTTCATCNTCTCTCAATGCAGAGATNNTTTGATTATTGGAAGTNGAGTTATCTGAGTTATCATATTGAACNNACAACCTACCATAAAAGGTAGCGCTTGAGCCTTTCTTAGCAGATTTAGTTGCAGCATTTGCTTTCTCTGAAGTGATCANTCCACCAGTGAAGCCAGCAATTGGTAAAGCCACTAAACCTAATAAGAGATATGTATATAATTTATTCATATAACCTCATTAATTTTTAACGTTAAATGCCCATTTAAATTTGAGCGTTCCGTTATTGTATCTGAGACTATATGCAATAAATGTGATAGAAAATTGAATCTTTTATAATTAATTTAGGTCAATTATGAGTCAGTTTTATTTCAGTTTTATGACAATGTGCATTACAAACCTAAGGTTTTTTCTATCTTAGTTTTTGAGAGCGTATCAGAAGGAAGTAATGAGATAATATCCATTCTATTTTTCAATTCTTTGTATATTTTTTTAAATTCATTGGCTTTATGTGGGTTTGAATCACTTATGTTTGCAGGGTCTGGAAACCCCCAGTGCATAATAATAGGGGTGCCACTCCAAATTGGGCATATCTCATGAGCCGCATTATCACATACAGTGATAACTATATCCATGATAGGCGCATCTTCTCTAGAAAATTCATCCCAGCTTTTTGAACGTAATTTATTTATTGGGTAGTTGAGTTCTTGAGCGATTCTAATTGCATACTCATTAACTTTACCTGTTGGGCTTGAGCCTGCTGAATAGCCAATCAGATTTTTTTTGTCCACCATGCTTGCGGCCATCTCACCCAATATAGATCTGGCAGAGTTTCCAGTGCATAAAAATAATACATTCAGTGTTGTCATTACTTAGACTTTCAGAGAAAGTTTATACTGTTGGTGTAAATCATACAAAACTCCTTCTCTAATAGCACCGTTAGACCTATACAGAGTATTTATGTTAAGGCATGAGAGGATTGAAATAACGATCGGTAAGCCTGCTATTAAAATACTCACTCTATCTTTTCCTAGACTATCTTCTAACAAACAGACCTCTTTTGTATATTTAGTATTTTTATTAATAAGCACATCGGTCAAATAAGATAAATCATCCTTGTTAGCTTCTTTCCTAGATAAGCCTAGAGCTTTAAGTCCCCTAAAAATCGCTTTGATGGTGCCAGAGGCACCATATACTGGAATATTTTTTTGAAATAAACATACATCCTCATACTTATTGTTAATTTTCTTAGTTTGGCAAGGCGCTATGATGTTGCTGTTTAGGATAATATTCTGCACCCAAGCAAGAGATTTATTAAAAGACGTAAACTTATCTGATGATTTAAAAAATAGATTATGCATTTGACTACTGCCAGTTTGGTAACTTGCTATATTTTTAATACTTCTATCCTCAATTGTAATTATTTCAGTACTAGACCCACCTATGTCAATAATATAAAAATCATCTGTTAAGATTTCTGTTGTATTAGTTACCCCTTTAAAAATTAATTCAGCCTCTTCATAGGCGCTTACAATATCTATTGGGAAACCGAGATTATTCTCAATAGACGATAGAAATTTATGATCTTTTATGATCCTAAAAGAATTTGTTGCAACAGCTCTAAAATGCTCGGGGTTATTCTCTTTGATCAAATTAGATATCTTTTTTATGCTCTGCATAAACTTTACCACGGATTTTTTCTCAACATTCCCTTTTGTATCTATGGAAGATATTAGACTTGTAAAATCTTTATGTTTTAAATGATCCTGGATCTGATTGTCAATAATTGTAGATAGTTTTAGGTGAAAACTATTAGAGCCCAAATCAAGTACTGCGTATCTCTCAGTCAATAAACTCTCCATATTTATTACATATTACATCTTGTGATAAATTTCTTCTAGACCCTCTTTCAATTTTAACCTTATCATAAGTTCCATTATTTTTTAACTTCCATAGATTTGAATTATCTTCCAGTGAATATATAAAGCATTCATGAT
This sequence comes from Flavobacteriaceae bacterium, assembly GCA_002702405.1. The sequence continues at coordinate 3,073 of NZZH01000035.1, forward strand.
AAATTCGTGATTTATGATTCTTTTCTAGAATTGGAAATATTATTTCTACTCTATTATGCATATTACGTGTCATCCAGTCTGCGCTCGATAAATAGACTTGTTCTTTGCCTGCATCATAAAAATAATATACTCTAGAGTGTTCCAAAAATCTCCCTACAGTCGAATATATTTTTATGTTATCGGAGATACCTTTGACTCCAGGTATTAGTCTGCACTCTCCTCTAATATGTAATTCTATTTTAACGCCTGCAGATGATGCTTGATATAATTTCTTGATAATATTGATTTCTGTGAGCTGATTCATCTTAGCTTTAATGATTGCTTCCCTGCCTTTCTTGCAATTTTTAATTTCATTATTTACTTTTTTGATAATTTCTTGGCTTGCATCAAAAGGAGATAGGATTAAATGGTTATAATTGAACTTTTTATTTGATCCTGTTAGCTGCATAAAAAATTTCTGTACATCCTCAGCCATTTTATTATTGGATGACAATATTCCATAATCAGTGTATAGCTTTGCAGTCTGATAATTATAATTACCAGTACCTAGATGAAAGTAGTGTTGAAGTGTTTTATTTTCTTTCCGGATAACTAATAATGCTTTTGCGTGAGTTTTATAACTTAAAATACCATATGTTACTTGGGCTCCTACTTTTTCTAGTCTCTTTGCAATATTAATATTATTTTCTTCATCAAATTTCGCTCTGAGTTCAATAACAACAGTTACGGCAATATTTTTTTTAGCAGCTTTGATTAGTAAATCTATTATTGGAGATTTTTTTTCCGACCTATAAATTGTTTGTTTGATTGCTATAACTTTAGGATCTTGTACGGCTACCTTTAAAAAATTAATCACTGATTTAAAATCATCATAGGGGTGATGTAATAAAAGGTCATTAAGCTTAAGTTTATTAAAAAATTTCTCTGGACGCCATGATAATAGATTTTTTGGATTTGGTTTGTATTGAGGAAATTTAAGTTCTGGTTTAGTCAATTCATCGTAGAGAGAAAAAAGCCTATGTAAATTCACAGGACCATTTAATTTATAAATATCTGATTCATTTAGCTCGTACTGAAGTTTTAGAAAGTTGATAATATCTCTTGGACAATCTTTGACAACTTCCAACCTAATAGCTTCATTAAAAATTCTATCGGGTAAAATTTTAGTTAATGATAACTTTAGGTCTTGCAGATCCTCATCATCAAACACCAAATTACTATTCATAGTTACTCTAAACTGATGACAGCCTCTGACTTTTAGACCCGGAAATAAATCTGATATATTCTCATGTATGATTGATGACAAAAACATAAATGCTTCCTTNCCNTTAGAATATTTTTTAGGCAGTTTNAAGAATCTTGGTAAAACTCTTGGCGCTGTGACAACTGCAANCTTTGGTGTTCTNCCGAATGCATCTTGACCAGTCAGTTTTACCATGAAATTAAGACTCTTATTTTGAACTTTTGGAAATGGATGGCTACCTCCCTGAGATGGTGTTGGCCCATCCAGACTTATCGGCGATATAATAGGTAGAATATTTTTTCTAAAATAATTTTTGATNTAAGTTTNTTGTTCANTATTAAGCTCTCTCCTTCTTAAAAAAACAATATTTTTTCTTCTTAGCGCNGAAAATACGCTTTTTTGAAGAAGGGCATATTTNTTCTTTAATATAATATTTACTGACTTTCTAATAGATTTAAGCAGACTAAATTCATGGCTATCAAGTCGGTCCTTGGTTGAGTATAAAGATAACCTCTTTCTCAAAGCCGCTACTTTTATCTCAAAAAATTCATCTAAATTTGCACTTGCAATACATAAGTATTTTAAGCGCTCTAATATAGGTATTTTTTTGTCAGATGCTTGATGAACAACTCTTTTGGTAAATTCAAGCTGGCTGAGTTCCCTTTCAAAAAATTTTAACACACCATGACCTTAACATAGTAGTATTACTGTTTTATGACTTTTTTAAGATTGACTATCTAATGAGTAACCGGATGATCTNATGGTCCTGATTACCTTACACTCTTCAGTCACNCTTAGAGCTTTTCTTAATCTCCTAATATGAACGTCTATAGTTCTATCAGTAATGTAAACATTGGTTCCCCAAACAGCATCAAGGATTTGTTGNCGANTATAAACTCTTCCTGGATTTTGCANNAAAAATTCTAAAATTCTATACTCTCGTGGTCCTAATTTAGTTTCTTTATCACAACAATATACTCGATGCATGTCTGTATCCATAACTATATTAGAGTATGTAAGCTTTGAAGTTGAACTAGCTTCCGAGCTGCGCCTTAATAAAGCTTGAATTCTAGCTATTAATTCTTTAGGGCTGAAAGGCTTGACCATATAATCATCGGCACCCGAGCCAAAACCAGACACTAGGTCATCTTCCTCGCCTTTTGCGGTCAAGATAATCACGGGTGTTTTCTGGAGATCTTTATTTGACCTAATAAACTTACAAACTTCTATTCCACTTATATCTGGTAACATCCAATCAAGGATAACAAGATCCGGTTTAATTTTTTGTAACTCCATCATACCATCATAGCCATTAACAGAATGATCAAATTTGTAACCAGCAGAAGTAATATTGTATTCTAACAACGATATTAAAGATTCTTCATCCTCAATAGAATAGATAGTTGTCATTGTTCAAACTCACCTTTCGGTCTTGGTGTTTTGATAGTCTCACCAACAGTAGCATAATAAACTTCCTCTGCTATATTGGTAATATGGTCGCCAGCTCTTTCTATGGTTTTAATGGTAAATAAAAGTTTTGTATTCATCAAAGTTTTGAGTTTGTTGGGTTTATGTCTAATTTCTTCAATAATTTGCTCATAAACTGATTGATAAAGTTTATCGATTAAAGCATCGTCGTTTCTAACTTCAATAGACTTATCTTTATTCTTTGAAACGTAAGCATCAATGACTTTTTTAAGCTGTCCTTGCACCATTACAATCATTCTTAAAATTTCCGATTTAATGTTTGCCGCTGGTATTACTTCTAAAGCTTGAATCCTTAGTGAGACATTTTTACAATAATCGCCCAGTCTCTCTAAGTCTGTGGAAATCTTAAGAGCAGCTAATCCTTCTCTTAGGTCCACTGCCATTGGAGAACGCAAGGTTATAAAGGTAATGACTTGATCTCTAATTTTTTCATCACATTGATCTAGTATAGGCTCATTTTTAAGTATATCTTCAACTGTTGATGCAGACCCAGTATCAACAATATGATACAAGAGCTTATACTGCTCCTCGCATAATGTAGCCATTTTAATTATTGATCTTCTGATCGATGATATATCCTCATCAAAAGATGATACTATATGGTCGCTATACTCTTTCATAAATACTCCTTGCCTTATTGTATCAAACTATATAATTGTTAGCCAATTCTCCCCGTGATGTAATCTTGTGTTTTTATATGCTCAGGATTAGAAAATATAGTTTTTGTCAGACCAGACTCAATTAGTTCACCCATGTGCATATAAGCTGTTCTGTTGGAAACTCTTGCAGCTTGTTGCATTGAATGAGTAACTATCACAATAGTATATTTTTCTTTAAGCTCTTCTATTAGCTCTTCTATCTTCGCGGTGGCTATAGGATCTAAGGCTGAACAGGGCTCATCCATCAATATAATCTCTGGATTCACTGCTAATGCTCTAGCAATGCATAGCCTTTGTTGTTGTCCACCAGACAGTCCTGTACCTGGTTCAAACAGTCTATCTTTAACTTCATTAAATAGTCCAGCTTTTTGCAGACTTGTTATAACCAGTTCATCAAGATCTTCTTTTGAATTAGTCATACCATGTAATCTTGGGCCATATGCTACATTATCATATAAAGATTTTGGAAACGGATTAGGTTTTTGAAAGACCATCCCTATTCTGGTTCTAAGACTTACTGGGTCTGTTGATGGGTCATTTACATCTTCTCCATCGATCATTATTTGTCCATTATATCTACATATATCCACCAGATCATTCATCCGATTTATACATTTTATTAATGTAGATTTACCACAACCCGAAGGCCCAATTAATGATGTGACTTCGTTTGCATAGATATTTAAATTTATTCCAAATAATGCTTGTTTCTCTCCATAAAAAACATTTAAGTTTTTAATAGATACTTTTAATTCTTCTATGGACATGCTTCCTCCTTTACCATTTTTTTTCTAATTTTTTTCTAAGATAGACTGCAGTAATATTTAATAAAAATAAAAATATTAATAAAACCATGATTGCAGCTGATGTTCTCTCAACAAATGCCCTTTCAGGACTATCGGCCCATAAATAAATTTGTACAGGTAGCGCTGTTGCAGGATCCATTGGTCCTCCAGGTATATCAACAACAAAAGCAACCATTCCGATCATAAGTAACGGTGCTGTTTCTCCTATGGCTTGTGCAATACCAATAATTGTTCCTGTTAAAATACCAGGCATAGCCAGCGGTAAAGTAAAATTAAATATCGTTTGAACTTTACTTGACCCTAAGCCTATAGCGGCTTCTTCAATAGAAGGAGGAACTGACTTAATTGCTGATCTTGCAGCAATTACAATCGTTGGCAATGTCATAAGTCCTAATGTTAATCCTCCAACTAAGGGGGCTGATCTTGGTAAATTAAAAAAGTTTAAGAAAATAGCTAATCCTAACAGTCCAAAAACAATTGAAGGTACGGCGGCAAGATTATTAATATTAGTCTCTATAATATCTGATAATCTATTTTTTTTAGCCAACTTCTCCAGATAAATAGCTGTCAAAACACCAAGGGGGAAAGAAGTAATAAAGGCAATTAAGATTGCATAAAAAGTACCATAGATAGCACCTTTTATTCCAGCCATTTCAGGTTCTCGACTATCAGCGCCGGCTAAAAGATATTTATTGATATGAAGTTCAACCAAATTCTGTTCTTCAAACTGATCGAGAATCTTTAATTGATCAGACATGAGTCTTCCAGCCGAATCCCCCTCTCTCTTTACTGTTCCTTTCACATACATGTCAACGTCATCAGAAGCTAAAAAATAATAATAGTCGTTGATCGTTTTGCCTTCATTAGCCTTCAATAGGTCTTCAAATTCATAGGTCGCACCTGTGCTAAATAAAGAATATAGAGTTCTTTTTTCAGCTCTTGTAGTTAGTTCGGGAAACATATTTCTAAGTTGCTGTCTTAACTCAGTCCTAGGGTCTATTTCTGATGAGTTTATACTATTATTTATTTCAATCTTTACACCGATATAACTTTGATTAAATGCAGATATGCCAGTTGAAAATATTTTAAATAATAATATTCCTAATAAAACAATCGCCGTAGATACGGCTAAAAAACCATAGACTTTGAATCTCTTCTCTGCGTTATTTCTTGATAAGATGTTATTCATACTGCTCTCTGTATTTTTTAACGATCGATAGTGAAATTACATTCAAGATTAACGTTAAAAAGAATAAGACGAATGCGAGAGCAAAAGCAGATAAGGTTTTAGCACTATCGAATTCTTGGTCGCCGGTTAAAAGTCCGACAATTTGGACTGTAACCGTAGTTACAGCATCAAATGGATTTGCAGTTAGATTCGCTGCAAAACCAGCTGCCATTACTACAATCATAGTTTCCCCTATCGCTCTTGAAAAGGCTAATAAGAAACTGCCAACTATTCCATGGAATGATGCCGGGATAATTACTCTAGTTGTTGTCTCTGACAAAGTCGCACCCATAGCCAGAGAGCCTTCTTTTAGTGATCTTGGAACTGCTGATAATGCATCGTCAGTTAATGATGCAATAAACGGGATAATCATTATACCTAACACAGAACCCGCAATTAACGCGCTCTCTGAACTAAAACCTTCGATATCGAAAAATATTCCCATTTCTCTAAAAAATGGACCAACGGTTATAACAGCAAAAAATCCATATACAACGGTTGGGATTCCCGCAAGTACTTCAATTATAGGTTTTGCAAAGCTACGCACTCTGTTTGATGCATATTGAGATAAGTAAATTGCAGAAAATAACCCTATTGGTCCGGCAACTGACATGGCAATTATTGATATTAAGATCGTTCCAGTAAATACTGGTACTGCCCCAAAACTTCCTGAAGAACCTACTTGATCCTCTCTAATTGACATTTGAGGACTCCAATGAGTTCCAAATAAAAAATCTTGCACTGGGACTGATTCAAAAAAACGTAAAGTTTCAAATAGTAACGAAAGGACGATGCCAATTGTTATAAAAATTGCAAATATTGAAGCAATATTCATAACCTTAATGACTACATCTTCAAATAGATCTCTTGCTTTGAAATCAGCGCTAATCAACTTAAATGAATATCTCAATGCTATGATGGTTAACATAACTAGGACAATACTTTTAAGCAATAAATTAAGATGCATTGTAGATTTGTAATATTCTGTTGCTGTAAAGAAGTTAACATGATCCATGGCTTTGGAATTTACATCATCTACAAAATTTATAACGCCCTCAATATAAAAGTTAGCTATTGATGGCTCGGTAATATCCGAAAAATAATCTCTCAATCTCATGGTAATTATAGTATCTTCAATAAAGGACCAAACTATCAATAACACCAAGGCCGGCGAGATAGTCAGAAAAGCAGCATACATACCATGATAGTTAGGCTGTGAATGTATTTCAGCGCCATTAATAGCACTTATAGCAGCAGCTTTTTTCTTGCTTATATAAAAACTATATGCAGATAATCCAATAATCGTTAGTAATATAAATTCAATAGACATAATGTTATAGATAATTAACACATCATAACTATCTATTGTTAAGGATATGTTACAGTAAACTTAATTTATGGCTTTTTTGTAAAGAGTGGTGGCTAAAAAAGCACCAATTATCTGTGATAAAATAAAGCCAAATATGTTTGATGGGTTTATGCCTGTAAATGTGTCAGTTAGAGATCTAGCAATAGTTATAGCTGGATTAGCAAAGGATGTTGATGATGTAAAGAAATATGCTGAACCAATATATAAACCGACTAAAACCGCGACTATCACATCATCTTTATCCTGAGACATTAGGATGATAAAAACTAAAAAAAACGATGCTATCACTTCAGAAATCATAATTGGAATTCCTGATCTATCGTTAACGCTAAAATCTATCAGTGGCAAACTAAATATCAAATGTATAAGCACCACCGCTAAAATGCCCGCAATTATTTGTGTAGTAACATAAGCAACAAAATCTCTTGAACTCAACTTGCCTTGTAAATAAAAACTCAGAGATACGGCTGGATTAAAATGTGCGCCAGAATGGTTTCTAAAAACAACAATGATTACTATCAACATTAGAGCAGTTGCATAAGAATTTGATAACAGTGTAAGACCAGCGTTGCCTTGGCTTAAATTTTCAGCCATGATTCCGCTGCCAA
>NZZH01000005.1 GCA_002702405.1 Flavobacteriaceae bacterium
GATTTCAAATTATTAAACGAAGTAGTTAAAAACAAATAATTCTTTTATGAAGAACATGGCTTTGCATTGGAAAATAATGATTGGAATGCTCTTAGGGGTTGTCTTTGGTATTTCAATGTCATACACAAAATCTGGACCCGAATTTATTTCTGATTGGATTAAACCAATAGGTACAATTTTTATCAACTCTCTAAAATTAATTGCTATGCCTTTAATTTTAGGGTCTTTAATAAAAGGAGTATCAGATTTAAAAGATATTTCAAAGCTTTCAAGAATGGGAGGAAGGACTTTAATTATATATATATGTACAACTGTTTTTGCTGTTTTAATCGGATTAGCCCTAGTTAATACCATTTCTCCAGGGAACAGTATAAAGGAAGAAACCAGAAATGATTTGATTTTAGCCTATGAGGAAGGAGCGAAATTAAAACAGAATGCAGCTGAAGAACAACTTGAAGCAGGACCTTTGCAAGCACTTGTAGACCTTGTCCCTGAAAATATTTTTGATGCTACAACGGAAAACAAAAATATGTTGCAGGTTATATTTTTTGCAATATTTTTCGGTATAGCTTTAATACTTATTCCACAAGAAAAGGCAAGGCCCGCGAAAGAATTCTTTGATTCATTTAACTCAGTAATCTTAAAATTAATTGATTTCGTTATGTTAGCTGCTCCATATGGAGTATTTGGCCTACTAGCCTCATTGGTTGTCGAATCGCCCAGTATAGACTTATTTAAAGCCCTAGGAATGTATGCGATAACTTTAATTATTGGATTGTTTTTGATGATTATTGTTTATGCTATAATAGTTAAATTATTCACTAATCTAAATCCATTTTCTTTTATTAGAGGCATTTCTCCTGCTCAATTACTTGCTTTTTCAACTAGTTCAAGTGCTGCAACACTTCCAGCCACAATGGATTGTGTAGAAAATAACTTATCTGTAGATAAAGAGGTGTCTAGTTTTGTTTTGCCTATTGGGGCTACAATAAATATGGATGGAACCAGTTTATATCAAGCTGTGGCAGCTGTATTTATAGCTCAGACTTTTGGAATGGATTTAAGCTTTGGAACTCAAATGGGTATTGTATTAACAGCTACATTAGCTTCTATAGGAGCTGCTGCTGTTCCAAGCGCTGGAATGGTAATGCTAGTTATTGTTTTGAGCCAAGCCGGTATCCCAGAAGCAGGTCTAGCGTTAATTTTTGCTGTTGACCGCCCTTTAGACATGTGTAGGACCATAACTAATGTTACAGGAGACGCTGCAGTATCTATGCTGGTTGCGAAGTCAATGGGTAAGTTAAAAAAATTAAGCTAGCTCTAGTTTATCTACATTTACTTGAGTAGTAAACGTTCCATAATTAACTATCGCTTTATTTTTTTCAATTGAATCAATGCTTCCAACAGAAACACTGTCAGGGAGCCTGACCTTATCACCAACCTTTAAAATCACCTTTTTCTTTTTTGGAGATTCTATTGGATGAGTAATTTCCTTTTTTAACTGTTTAATGTCATTTTGTATCTCAACAGAGGCTCTTTTTTTATTTTTCTTTTCTTTTTTTATAATTTCCACTGACTTTCTTTTTCTTTTTGAATTTTCTTTTTCTATTAATTCTAGAAGCTTAGCTACCATTGGTCTTTTTTTATTGTTATGAAAGTAAACTTCTGCTATATCATTAACTTTATTTCCTAGTTCAATAATTTTTTTATCATGATTAAGCAGTTCTTGATAATCTATCAGTTTCTTTTTAATTTTTATATTAAGATTCTCAAGCAGTTCTGATTCTTTTTGTTTTTCAGCCTCTTTTTTCTTCAAAGAACTTTCTGTTTTAACTATTTTAGAGCGTTCTTTTTGTAATTTACTTATGGTAGTTTCAAATCTTATCTTATCCTTCTCTAGTTTCTTTTTAGCCTTATTGATAATAGAGTAGGGTAATCCATTTTTTTGAGCAACCTCAAAGGTAAATGAACTACCTGCCTCTCCAGTAATTAGATTAAAAACAGGTTCCAGTGTATCTTCGTTAAATTGCATATTTGCATTTTCCATAGAGTCTAGTTCGTTAGCCAAAAGTTTTAAATTGGTATAATGAGTAGTAATCAAACCAAGAGATTTCTTTTCATAAAACACCTCTAAAATAGCTTCAGCTAAAGCTCCACCCAATTCTGGATCAGAACCAGTTCCAAANTCATCAATTAAGAATAAAGTTTTTTCATCACATTTTTTAATAAACTCTTTCATCTTTTTAATTCGGTAAGAGTATGTACTCAATTGATTTTCTATGGATTGGTTGTCACCTATGTCAGTAAGAATTTTGTCAAAGAAACATATTTTGCTATTTACATCTACAGGAATTAATATGCTGCTTTGAATCATTAATTGCAANANTCCTAATGTTTTTAAAGTAATACTTTTACCNCCTGCATTAGGGCCAGAAATAATAACAATTCTATTTTTATCACTTAATCTAATGTCTTGNGGGAANGTTGTTTTGTNTCCCTTTCCGTTTTCAATATAAAGNAATGGATGATANGCTTTNACAAGATTNAATTCTGATTTATCTGAGAANTTAGGAAGAATTCCATTTATCTGTAANGCATATTTTGCTCGGGCNTAAATTGTATCAATTTTAATTANGTANAANTGATATGATTTAATTAAATCTANNNTNGGGCGGAGGTAATCNGTTAGATCCATTAAAATNCTTCTAATCTCTTCTGACTCTTCAAAAACTAAATTTTGNAGTATATTAGAAAGCTCAAAAGTACTTTCAGGCTCAATGAAAACAATNCTTCCGGTCTTTGAGCTTCCGGCAATNCGCCCATTGATTTTTTTNCGNTGCATTGATTTTACTGCTAAAACTCTTTTATTATCAATAACAGATTCTCTTATTGTATCTAAATAATCTAGCTTATTTAATTTTTTAAGAGTTTCTTGAAAACTTTGTCCAATTTCCTTTTGAACAGATTTGATTTTATTTCTTAATGATTTAAGTTTCTCTGATGCATTATCNCGNATCTCATCNAATGGATCAATTATATCATTGATAGTTTTTTTAATTTCCTTATTNATCTCAATTTCTTNGCCTAGAAGAAATATCTTAGAGTAATAGTTTTTAAATTTCTTAAAAAAAGAAAGTAAATTATTGACAGTTTCAGAAGCTGAAGAAATATTTTTAAAANCTTCAATTGGTAAAATACTATTTTCAATTTCCAAGAGTTTAAAACAATTAGAGAAATCATTAAAAAAGTGATCTGGAATGATGTTTTCGTTATCAAATGAAGACCTATACTCAGANACATGATCAAGAGAATTTAAAAGATTTTCGTCGCATTGATCAAATGGCCTAATATTTTGGCATTGTTCTTTTCCAATCAGAGTTTTTGCGTGTTTAGAAACTTGATTAAGCACGTCGTAAAATTCTAAATCTTCTAATGTTTTTTTAGGAATATATGACATCCTATTTTTATTAATTTAGCTTACAAAAGTAATAAATTAGTGAAGGTTAAAATAAATCCTGAGTGGAAAGAAAAATTGCAAGACGAATTTAACAAGCCCTATTTTGAAAAACTTGTTNAATTTATCANAGATGAGTATAGCAAAGGAAAATGTTATCCTAGAGGTGAAAAAATTTTTGAGGCACTAAATNTGTGTTTGCCTAAAGATGTTAAAGTCGTTTTACTAGGACAAGATCCTTATCATGGACCTAATCAAGCAAATGGTCTTTCATTTTCTGTTCCTGCTGGAATATCTCACCCTCCATCTTTAATCAATATTTTCAAAGAACTAGAAAGTGATTTAAACATCCCTTATCCAAAAAACGGAGATCTCTCATCATGGGCAAGACAAGGAGTTCTTCTACTTAATAGCACATTGACAGTCCGTGCAAACCAGGCTGCAAGCCATCAGGGCAAAGGCTGGGAGTTATTCACAGATTTTTTAATTAGCACTATTTCTAAAGAAATGAATGGTGTAGCTTTTCTGCTTTGGGGAAATTTTGCAAAACAAAAAATTAATCTAATCAATAACTCAAAACATCTCATTTTGAAAGCTGGTCATCCATCACCTTTAAGCGCTAATCGAGGGTACTGGTTTGGGAACAAACATTTTAGTCAATGCAATAATTACTTATCTCAAAAATTAAAAAAGCCAATTGATTGGAAACTTTAGTTTTAATTTCTAAATAAATTAGAAACTTCGCATTAATCTTAAATAAAAACTAGCTGCACCTATATTTTTCGAATCATTTCCAATTTTCCCATAAGCAGATTGAGTTAATAACATTATCTCCCAATTCTGTTCTATTTCATAAGTAAGTGTTGGAGCCATTACTAGAGTTTCAATTCCTTGAATATAGAAAGCAGATAAACTGCCATTTAAAGCAGGGTTGAAAGGACCGCTAACTTGAAAAAAATAACTCCATTTTGAAGGCATTAGATTCTTGACAGAAATAGAACCAATAATAGATTGAAATAAATCATCTGATTGTAAATTGTTGTTTTCTGAATTAGTGTTATATAAAAGAGATGTATTTACATAAACTCCGTTTTTAAAAAAGTAGTCAATTGATGTTGACATGGACGTAACGCTTTTTTTATTTCTGTTCTTAGGAATAAAGTAACTTACTTCCCTTTTGAATCCAAATTTATCAAAAATAGTTCCCTCGCTTCCATACCCAATAACAAAATCATCAAAGTAATTGCCAGCAAGTATTTGAAAATCTCGTTCCCATTTATTGAATTTCCATAAAAATCCAATAATAGATTGATTCAAANCATCACCTGGTTGAATTGATAAATCTATGCTTGACATATCTCCTGTATAATATTGAAATCTTAGTGCATCTGCTCCAGCTCGTTCCTGATAATCAAAGTCCAATAAACTATATGCATTAAACAGATCATTTGGACTCCACGCTAAGTTAACTCCCCAGTTTATTCTTTGTCTTCCAAGNGTGATTTGATATTTTTCAGCAGAGTATCTTAAATATGCTCTGTCAAAAATTGTATTGAAAACCATTGGAGAGGTATTGAGTGTATTAAATGACAGATCAANTNGACCAGAATCCTGATCCAATAATTCTCCAAATTTTAAGGTNTTATTTGTTATGTCACCATAAAATATTCTATTTCTCATTTCAANGACAGCAGTTAATTCAGAGGAAAAATTAGCTTTTAATCTGACTCTGTTATGAATAAGGTTGTCTCCTATAAAGTTTCCTTCATTGTAAGAATAGGTTTTTAAATATTTTACATAACCTGATATACTAAAAATTTCTTTAAGCTTATCTTCTTCGGTTTGTTGTGAAAAAGCAAGAGTAATTGAAAATAAAAAAATGAAATGAAAGAGTATTGATTTCAATATTTAAGCTTATATATTAAGTTGTNTTATCAGAAAGGATTTTTCCGTCTTCAAGTGTAATTACTCTTTTTGCTCTGTCTATGACTCGCTGATCATGAGTGGANAAGATAAATGTCATTTTTTCTTTTCTATTCAGATCATACATTATATCTAGTAAGTTTTTTGTTGAAGTTGAATCTAAGTTAGCGGTTGGTTCATCTGCAAGTATAAACTTTGGTTTTGAGGCAAGTGCTCTAGCAACTGCAACTCTTTGCTGTTGACCCCCGGANAACTGTCCAGGNCTTCTTTTAGCTTCGCTGCTTAAGCCAACTGCATCTAANAATTCCAAGGCCCGTTCATTTCTNTTTGCCTCTGAATACCCTTGCATTAGCATTATAAANTCAATGTTTTCTTTTGCTGTGAGAACAGGAATCAAATTATAAGACTGAAAAACAAAACCAATATTTCTTAANCTAAAATCAATTATTTTATTCGCTTTTAACTTTGTTATATCTAAGTTATCGATCATCACATTTCCNGAAGTAGGTTTATCAAGACCACCTACGGTATTTAAAAANGTTGTTTTTCCAGACCCTGAAGGACCTACAATAGCAGTAAATTCNCCTTGTTTNAAANTTACAGANACATCGTTTAAGGCATTAACCTTAATTTCACCTTGGCTATATATTTTTTTTAAATTTTTAGTTTCAATTACATTCATGACAAATTATATTGATCTTACTGCAACAGCTGGTTCCAACTTAAGAGCTCTTCTTGCTGGAAAGAGTGAAGAAATAAAGGTTAGTAAAAAAGTTAAAAGAGTGATATTTATATAATAATCCAGATATAGTTCGGTATATAGTCTGGTGCCCATGCCAAATTGTTCAAGACCTTCTTCAACCATAGAAAGATCGATACCGACATCACCAAAGTATGAAATAGTCACATAAGAAAGAAAAACACCTAGCGGCACTGAAACTATAGATATAAAAAGGGTTTCCAAAGCTATCATTAAAAAAATCTTAGACTTGTTAAGACCTACTGACATTAAAACACCAAGTTCTCTTTTTCTTTCAAGAATAGCCATTAACATAGTGTTTATGATTCCAAATGAAAGAGCAATTAGTATGATGGTCATAAAAATGTAAAGGAAAAAACTTAGCATCTCATTTGCATAGCCAAGTTCAGGGGAAATTTCAGACCATAATTCTATTTCATTGTCAGGAAAAGCTTTAAGTANCTCATCTTTCAACTCTTTTGCTTGATTAATATCATTAGACACTAATGCTATTTCATGTATAATATCTTCTTTTCCAAAAATTTTATCTAAGTAATCTTTTTGGGCAAACATATGACTGCCGTCAAATATAGAATTGCCGGATTTAAATATGCCTACAACTTTTAGTTTTAATCTTTCTTGTGATCCGTCCTCGTTAACAAAGGTTAGATATATGCTTTTTTTAATATCTAATTTTAGTTTTTCGGCCAATTCTTGACCAATTACTGCTTGTCTACTTGTTCCGCCAGAAAAATAAGTTCCCTTCACTATATGACTGTGTATATCAGTTATATTTATTTCATTAGTATGATCTGCTCCTATAAGCTTTACACCTGTTGCTCCTCTGGCAGTAGAGGCCATTCCTGAAAGCACTATTCTTGCGCTATAAGAATTAACTTTTTTATTCTCATCTAGTGCTTTTAAAACTTTATTTAAACCATTTATTTGATATTTTATATCATAATTATCTTGAAAGGAAGGGTGATGTATTTGCAAATGAGATAATTGAGATTTTATAGCGCTATTAATCCTTTGATTATTTAGAGCAGACATCATGGAAGCACTGAACAGACCTGACCATAAACCTAAAACCATCGATGNNATNACAATAANACTTCTAAGTTTATTTCTCCAGACATTTCTCCAGGCTATTTTAATTATCTGTCTCATTATATTTTCATTGCTTTAATAGGATCTAACTTAAGAATGACGCTTAAAGGATATAAACAAACAATTAATGAAATGAAGAAAATGATAAATCCGTGAGTCAAGGGAATATCATATGTATTCATGAAAGGAATAACTGCTTCAAAACCCATATTTTCCATCATTTGAGCTTGTTCTTCCGGAAATTTTATTGGACTTAAGAATATAATAATAGGTCTGGACAGAGCTATACCAAGAAACACCCCAACACTTGCTAGTAAAATAGTTTCATAAATCATCGTTTTAATCAATCTAATTTTTTTCATACCAATCGAAATTAAAACACCAAACTCATATTTTCTTTCCTGAGTCATCATTAAAACAGTTCCAAATATTCCAAACGCAACAATCATGTAAAGGATAAAAACCATTACAAGGCCACCGGCACTATCAGCCTTTATAGTTTGTTCAAGTTCAGGTATCATTTCTCTCCAAGTCATTACCTCATAAGCTTCATTGTTTAATAAATTTTTGACATTTAAGGCAATGGCATCTTCATCTTTATTTTCCTGTTTATTTAAAATAAGGTGAGTAATCATATTTTTTGCTGAAAGAAAATCTTGAGCATTTGAAAGAGTCATAAAAACAGTTATTTTATTAAGCGTTGGATTTTTAAGATCCAATATGCCACTCACTGGATAGGCCCCTACAGCCTGCATCCCTTGATATCCTTGACCTAGAAGAACTAGGGTGTCACCAATTTTTAAGTCAAAGTATTTAGCAACCCCTTTACCAATATTAAGAGATTTGCTTTTCCCTGTAAGTAATTGCCCGTCAATCAGTCTTTTTTTCCAATTTGTAAGTGAACTTTCCTTTGAGGGTTCGATTCCGGTGACAAAGACAAATTTTGAAAGATCACTCAATGATGCTAGAGATCCACTTTGTATTCTTTGAAGAGTATTTGAGACACCATCTATACTTTCAATTTCATTAAGAAAATCTTTATTAAGAGAAAATGAATTGTCTACTATTTGTTCATCCCAAAAACCTTTAGAATGAATTTGTATATATCCAGAATATGACCCTACAACATTATTAATCATGTTATCATACATTCCTAACTGCAAGGCTCTTAATATTATACAAAGAAAAACAGCAATAAAAATTGCAGAGATTGTTATTAGGCTTCTTTTTTTATTCCTCCATATATTTCGCCAAGCAAGTTTAACAAGCATAATTTATTTAAGTCTAGATATATATTGCGTTTTAAAGTAATTCTCAGGTATTACTATATTAAATTTCCAAACATTGTAATTAATAACTGTTTTTTGACCCTCATTTTCCAATGGTATGAATTCAAGTTTTGATGGAAGTTTTTTGTTCCCAAAAGTCTTTATCTCAGAACCTGTCATTAGGTTAACTAACTCCTCATCTTCATCGTAGAATTCAGTCCTCAATTGCATATAATCTTTTTTATCAACCCAAATAATTAATTTACCCCAAACTACAGTCGCTTCTTCCTTTGGAATTAGTTCTAGTTTCCAGCAAGGGAGGTTTTCAATATCTTCTTCAGCTAATATTTTATGACTATAGTCAGTTACTGTAGATGATTGCTTTACCAGATCGTCAGTTGTAAAGTCAGTGCCCATCCAACTCTGGGTCATCATTGAAGGAGGGAATTTTACAGTTCTTTCTAAAGAGGGGAGATAGTTCCAAATTTCATTATTCCTTTTAAGAAAAACAGTTCCTTTTTCTTTTGCAGGACTTGTGACTAGGGTTGAGGAAAAATCTGACCCAATTGACCAAGTTTTTAGGATCATTTTTTTTTCCCATTTGGGACGAACTATTGTAATCACTAACTCAGAATAGGAGGAGGAGCCTCTTAACTTATTATCAGCTTTTTCAATAATCTCTGAAGCAGTTTGAGAATACAAACCGGATAACATAAATAAAATTAAAAAAGTAATTAAATATATATTCTTCATTTTTTTTAAATTTAAAATATTACCCTCCAACTCTTTTTAATTTATAACCCATGCCTGATAGTATGCTTATAATTTTTTCTCTGTAATTTCCTTGAATAATTATTTCATTGTCTTTCACAGTTCCACCAACACTAAGTTTTTTTTTAAGTTCTTTTGCAAGTCCTCTTATTTCATGACTATTTCCTTTATANCCCTTTATTATAGTNGCTACTTTNCCNGCTCTTCCTTTTTTNCTAAAATGACACTCTAAGTTTTGTNCAATTTTTTTAGGTTTAGTTTTATTAGANGTGNATTTAGGGGCTGCTAAACTGTTAAACTTCGTTTTATCTAAATCCTTAAAGCTGTTAAGTTTTGTAAACTCTTTCATAAAAACCTGATAAAATTAAAAAAATACAAGATACCTTTTTAAATTTATTACTTGTATGGATTTTGANAGAGCAAAAATATCTAAAAAAAAACTAATAGACCTTTATAAAGCAATGCTTCTCCCTAGAATGATAGAGGAGAAGATGATAGTTTTATTAAAGCAAGGGAAGGTATCTAAATGGTTTAGTGGCATTGGTCAAGAAGCAATTTCAGTTGGAGTTACTAAAGCACTTAATGAAGACGAGTACATTCTCCCCTTACATNGAAACCTAGGAGTTTTTACAGCTCGAAACGTCCCTTTGTATAATTTGTTCTGTCAGTGGCAAGGAAAACTTGATGGATTTACAAAAGGTAGAGACAGAAGCTTTCATTTTGGAACAAAAGAAAATCATATTATAGGGATGATTTCACACTTAGGCCCTCAGATGGGGATGGCATGTGGGATTTCTTTAGGTCATTTACTGAAAAAAGAAAAGAAACTATGTGTAGTTATGAGTGGTGATGGCGGGACAAGCGAAGGAGATTTTCACGAAGCTCTAAATGTTGCTTCAGTATGGAAATTGCCTATAATTTTTTGTATTGAAAACAATGGTTATGGGATTTCAACACCTGTAAAAGAACAATACGCTGTTGAAAATCTAGTGGAAAGAGGTATTGGTTATGGTATAGAATCATTTATGATAGAGGGAAACAACGTCCTTGAGGTCTATAAAAATGTTTCAAACATAGCAAAGGACATAAGAAGTGATCCTCGCCCCATCATTATAGAATTTAAAACCTTCAGAATGAGAGGGCATGAAGAATCAAGCGGTCAGGAGTATGTTTCGCAGCAAGAATTAGAGACTTGGTCTAAAAAAGATCCTGTTATTCAATTTGAAAACTACCTTCTAAAGGAAAAAGTAATTCATAAAGACAANAATAAGGAATTTAGCAGTGAATATTCAAAATTGATCGATGATGAATGGTCTAAAAGCGAGTCAAAAGAAGAAGTAAATTTTAATGAAAGTAATGAATTAAGCGATGTATTTAAAGATATTGATTTACAAGCACATAACGATTCAAATAAATCTTCTAATGTAAGATTTGTAGATGCTATATCTCAAGCTATACATCTTAGCATGAAGGAGGATCGAGATTTAATCATTATGGGGCAAGATATTGCAGAGTATGGCGGGGTCTTTAAGGTAACAAAAGGAATGTCTTCTGTTTTTGGAAAAGAAAGAGTCCGCAATACTCCTCTTTGTGAATCTGTTATTCTATCTGCTTCAATGGGGTTGTCTATTTTAAATATTCCTTCAATTGTTGAGATGCAGTTTAGTGATTTTGTTTCTAGCGGGTTTACAGCAATAGTAAATTTAATTTCTAAATCATATTACAGGTGGGGACAGAATGCTTCAATCGTTATAAGAATGCCCTGTGGTGGTGGAGTAGGTGCGGGACCATTTCACTCACAAACCAATGAATCATGGTTCACTACGGTTCCTGGCTTAAAAGTTGTTTACCCGTCATTTCCAAAAGAAGCCAAAGGGCTTTTAATTAATTCAATAAAGGACCCTAATCCTGTTTTATTTTTTGAACACAAAAAATTATACCGGACTATAAGTGAAGATGTCCCATCTGAGCCCTACATTACTCCATTTGGTAAAGCGATATTAAGAGTAGAAGGTGATGATATGTGCATAATAAGCTATGGTTTGGGAATTCACTGGGCTTTGGAAGAAGTGAAAAAATTTCCTCAGGCTAAAATAGCAGTTTTGGACATAAATACTTTAGTTCCCTTAGACCATGATTCAATTTTTGATCTAGTAAAAAAAACAGGTAAGGTTTTATTGTTACAAGAGGATAGTAGGCTTGGAGGTTTCATGGGTGAAATTGCAGCAGAAATATCCGAAAAATGTTTTGAGCACCTAGATGCACCTATTTTTAGATTAGCCTCGCTAAATACACCTATTCCATTTACGGATAATCTCGAGGAAGGGTATTTTCCAAGAAGAAAACTTAATAATAAAATAAAGACTCTTTTAGAATACTAGTTATCCCTCTTTTCAAAATCCTCACTTTTTTTGTCGTTTATTCTCTTGTAAATAAGGTAACCAATTACTGATATAGCAAGAAATAAAAATATTTTTGGTAACGTAAAGATCCAATAAAGTAATTCCATTCTACTTTAGTTTCACTGCAGTGCCGTAGGCCAATATTTCCGAAGCTCCTTGCATAACAACCGAAGTCGTAAATCTAACATTCAATACGGCGTCAGCTCCCATTCTAACTGCATCTTCTTCCATTCTTTTTAGAGCTTCCTCGCGCGAATCAGCTTGAAGCTTTGTATATTCTGAAATTTCTCCTCCTATAAGATTCTTAAAAGAAGCAAAAATATCTCTTCCAACATTTCTTGCTCTAACAGTACTTCCTCTTGCAATTCCANACGTTTCAATTATGGTTTTATTTGGAATTTCAGGTNTTGATACTATTATCATTTTATTATTTAAATAGATTTTTATCCAATTTAGGAAATATTTTCAAAGCATTTTCAAAATAAACCTTCTTTAGAACTGAATCGGGTAGTGCAAGACCGTACATTTTCCAATGGGCATGTCTTTTCCTGTAGTAATCAAAATATTCATCTTCAGTCTCTAAAACNCGAAAGTAAGTGTAATATTCAGAAGGTTTATAACTGTCTTTTCCGAAGAGAATCCTGTCTTGGTAATCAACAAAAAACTTACGAGCTCTCTTTGGCTGCCTACCAAGNTCAGCTAATACTGCTCCAATTTCAGTTAAAACATTAGGGTAATTATCTAGGTGATTTCCTAAGCGATCNAGATCATTACCCATCCAACCAAGATGAGCATTTATGAAGGTTGTATTAGGGTGCTTCTTAAAAACNGCATGTTGCTCATCTAAAACTTCCTCAAAAGAAGGATTTTTTTTTGGATCTCGATACCTTCTGGGCTTTTGCCTTAATTCAAGCCACCTCTCATTAAACCTATCTTTAGGCATCCAGAAAGAAGCTGGTTCTCCAGAATGAATTAAGACAGGTATGTTATTATCNCCACAGGCTTTCCATACAGGATCTAATCTAGGNTCATCAACAGCAATTCTGNTTCCTTTATTGTCTTTACTTGTAAGACCTAATGATTTATATACTTTTAANCCCATAGCGCCATTAGAGGCAGCAGAATCAATAAATTNAGCACTTGATTCNCCGAAAAGAGGATCGTCAATATNTTCAAAATCAATATTAACAAATAAACCAATTCTGTTAGGAGCATTATTNCGAATATTTTNAAGAGATTGATCTAGAAAAATACCTCTAAAACCACTAAGNTTNATAATAAAAGCCATATTTAAATCNTCCATTTCTGAAGTNAATTTATTTAGATCGCGCAACGGCATNTCAAAAAAGTGACTGTGCACATCCACAAAAGGATATTTTGCTTTTGTTAATAATTTCTGTGGAACAACAAGTGTAGATTGCGGAGTATACTCTTCGATATCCATTAGATTCTCTTTAGTTTTTAAAAAGTCAATGACAATAAATGAAACCCCNCCTAATAATAAGACAAAAAACAGCGATTTTATGAAATTTTTTAAAGAAAANNTCAAAATTAAATTTTTAGTTTAAGTTTATATTATAAAAATATGATTAATAGTNAATTNCAGATAAAACTTCTGTGTTATCCCATCTCATTCTAAGGTTCAAAATTGAGTCAAATTCAACGAAATCAATAGTAAATTGTTCTAGTTCATCATTTAAAATATTTACNGGAAGGTTTACNGCCATGATATCCTTGGAATAATCAGGTTCNTTAAAGCCAAAAACACCGGATTCACTATTTATTACAAGTCTCCAGTTNTTTTTGAAAGGGACGNCATAAAGTCTNTATTNNCCNTTNTTTAAGGGCCTTCCAGCGAATGACACATTTTGATTGATTTCAATTGAAGTAGCAAAGTTTGCGCCNAATCTCCAATATTTTCCAAATGGAACAAGGGCTTCTTTGTCAGCTCCTCCAAAAATAAGTCGATTTTTTTTGTAAGGACGAGAATAAGATATTTCTATTTTAATATTNTCATTTTTAAAAAGAACATTTCCTTTTGGACTTTTAGGATTTATAAAAAGTCCATATCCAAAATAAAATATTATGATCGTAAAAACAGCTAAAACTATCAGCCCTAATTTTTTAATAATTTTCATTGTGTATTTAGTTTTTGACAATATAGCATTTTANATATTCTTTAACAAAGCGTATAAATANATATNAATTCTATTTAACATAATATTAATTATAGAAAAAATGAATCAAATCTTANTTATTTTTAAGGNGNGATATAAATGAGTGATTAAATACTTATTNATNTAGTCAAACATTATATTTCTTAATTAGATTATCGAGAACAATTAACTTACTTTCAAATTTAGTTAGGATAACTTTACTCATTACTCCNTCAAGAATCAATAAAAGAGTTTCGGCCTCTGATNTTGGGTCTTCATATTTCATTAATTCAAATACATCTTCAACTTTTTTCTTTATAGGTTCAAAAATGCTTTTAACTTCCAACCCAACTTCCCATTTTAATTTATTAAGAAGTTTGCAATACGTTATATTCTCTTTGCNTGTATTAAANGGGATACTTATGATGTTTTTTAGCAACACCTTTGGATGCTTCAAGTCATTTAAGGGATCAAATATTTTGCTAATATTTTTCTCACACTCNCCCAGGACACCTTCTAGTAATCCTTCTTTATTTTTGAAGTGTCTAAATATAAGCCCCTCAGAAACCTNAGCTTTTTTTGCAATTTGATTAGTAGCTGTTCCTTTATAACCATTTTCTGAAAACATCTCTAATGCNGCNNTNATTATCTTTTTCTTTTTTTCAGTCATAAGTGATTAATTACTTGCNATNTATGANNTATAAANTANNNCNTAATTNAAAAAAAGGATTNTTTTTNNAAANAAATAAGACGNAAAGCCNANCTANANATTAANNTTAGAGTTAATTGTTGCCNAAAATTATNGGCATNCCATCTTCCCCACTTCCAATNACAATCACTTTAGCATTTGGTGACTCAGACAATCTAATTGTTGCTTCTATTCCTTTCTCTTTTAAAATTTTATCTGTAAGAGATGCGCTAAGAATTCTATTAGCCCTTGCCTTACCTTCTGCATCAATTCTTTGCCTTTCAGCTTCTTGTTTAGCTTTTTCAAGTCTAAATTCATATTCTAATGCTTCTTGCTCTTGACTGAGTTTTCTTTCAATAGCAGCTTTTATAGAGCCAGGAAGAGTTACGTCTCTAACAAGGACTGCGTTAATCTGTATATGTTGGTCTTCTACAGCTTTTACAGTTTCCTCAAAAATTTCGTTCTGTATTGCATCTCTTTTCGTTGAATAAAGCTGTTCAGGGGTATAACGCCCAACTACACTTCTTGCAACTGCTCTAATCTGAGGGATCAATACAATATTTACATAATTCTCACCTTTTGTTTTGTGTAAATATCCAAGTTCATCATATTTTGGTTGATAAAGGACAGAAACATCAAGAGAGATGTCCAAGCCGTTTGAAGAAAGAACTGACATATTCCCCTCGAAAAACTCTTGTTGTTTTACGTTATAAACATAAACTGTATTCCATGGCGCTATTATGTGAAATCCCTCACCAAGAGGAGGTTCATCAACAACAACACCATTTCCGAAGGTTCTAAATAAGACACCTGCCTCACCATAACCAATATTTATAGAGGCTTTTGATATAAAAATTATAAGTATAAAGGCCAATAAAATTATTGGCAATCCAATTTTAGGTAATTTTTGCATAATAAATTAATTTAAGTTAACATTCCACCATCCACTTGTATTACTTGACCTGTGATATATTCAGACATGTCTGAAGCAAGAAATATACAAGCATTTGCAACATCCTCTGGTTTTCCAATTCTTTTCAGAGGGATATTATTTTTCCAATTTTCAATTATATTTTCTGATAAATTATCAGTCATCTCAGTTTCAATAAATCCTGGAGCAATTACATTTACTCTAATGTTTCTAGATCCAAGTTCCAAAGCTAAGGATTTACTGAAGCCAATAATCCCAGCTTTTGATGCGGCATAATTTGACTGACCAGGATTACCTTTTAAACCAACAATTGAGCCAATGTTTATTATAGACCCTTTCCTTTGTTTAAGAAATAGGCGTTGAACAGAACTTGACATATTAAAAACAGATTTCAAATTAGTATTTATAACATTATCAAAATCATCTTCTGACATTCTCATTAGCAGATTATCTTTTGTTATTCCAGCATTATTTACAAGAATATCAATTGATTCAAAGTCTTTAACAACATCTTCTATCAACTTATTAGAATCAATGAGATTAGAAGCATCACTTTTGTATGATTTTGATTTTACACTAAGCTTAGTTAATTCTTTTTCAAGTTCTTTAGCTTCTTCGGAGGAACTTCTGTAAGTAAAAGCAACATTACATCCATTTTCAGCAAAAGCCAATGCAATTCCCCTACCTATACCTCTGCTGGCTCCAGTAATCAAAGCTATTTTATTAT
>NZZH01000006.1 GCA_002702405.1 Flavobacteriaceae bacterium
CAAAATCTCATGTGTTTGATGAAAATGGAAATGAAAAAGAAATAGATTACAAAAAAATGCTATCTATTGTTAAAGACGCAGGCTACAATGGATACATAGGTGTTGAATATGAAAAAATATCTCTTTCGGAAGAGGATGGGATAATTGCAACAAAAAATCTTCTTTTGAAAGCCGCAAGTGAAATTTAGAGTAAATTGAATATTTTAATAAGAACTAAGCTCTCTGTGATGATGTTCCTTGAATTTTTTATTTGGGGAGGATGGTTTGTGACTATGGGGACATTCCTTTCACAATCATTTAATGCAACTGGATTACAACTAGCAAATGCTTATGAAACCCAATCCATTGGAGCTATTATTGCCCCATTTATAATAGGCTTAATTGCTGATCGTTATTTTTCAGCTCAAAAAATTCTTGGGTTTTTACATCTAATTGGAGCATTTCTCCTTTATATGGCTGGAAGTTCGAATGAATTCTCTTCCTTCTATCCATTTGTTCTTTTCTACATGATCCTTTACATGCCAACACTGGCTCTAGTTAATTCTGTAGCTTTTAGACAAATGAGGGATCCTTCAAAAGAATTTCCCCCGATTAGGGTATTTGGCACAGTTGGTTGGATAATTGCTGGTTTGGTTATTGGTTTTTTAGGTTGGGAATCAGAAAATTTACTAGCCTATACATTTTATCTTACGGCTTCTGCATCAGCCATTTTGGGTATTTTTAGCTTTACATTACCAAGCACACCTCCTACCGCAGATAAAGGAGATTATAGCATAAAAAAGATTTTAGGACTTGATGCCCTTTCACTTTTAAAAGACAAAAATTATTTAATCTTTTTTATATCATCAATATTGATATGTATACCATTAGCATTTTATTATCAACATGCCAATCAGTTTTTAAACGAACTTGGAATGAGCAGAGCAGCCGCGGTAATGTCTTTGGGGCAAATATCAGAGGCTCTTTTCATATTGCTTCTTCCAATTTTTTTAAAACGATACGGAATTAAAATAACTTTAATTATAGGAATGCTTGCGTGGGCTATTAGATATGTTCTATTTGCATATGGTGATGTTGGTGAAAAATCATGGATGTTGATTTTAGGAGTAATTCTGCATGGAATTTGCTATGATTTTTTCTTCGTTTCAGGTCAAATATACACTGATAACAAAGCAGGTGAACAATTCAAAAGTTCAGCTCAGGGATTAATTACTCTAGCTACCTATGGCCTAGGTATGCTTATTGGTTTTAGATCAGCTGGATATATAACAGATCAATACGTTGTTGGTGAAGGTCATGATTGGACCCAAATCTGGATGATTCCTTCTGGATTTGCAATATTAGTGCTAATATTTTTTGTCCTAACATTTAAAAATGAAAAAATAGAACTTAAACAATAAAAAATAAAACTTATGAATAAAATTAGACTTGGAATAGTTGGCGGTGGTGGAGACTCATTAATTGGAGTGTTGCACCGAATTGCTTCACAGATGTTTGATTCTTATGAAATCGTCGGCGGCGTTTTTAATCCAAATTGGGAAGAAAATATAAGTTTTGCCAAAAAAATAGGTCTTAAAACAGATCGTATTTATAAAGATTTTGATGCTCTAATTGAAGAGGAGAATAAAAAATCAAAAGATGAGAGAATGGAAGTAGTTTCAGTTTTGACTCCAAATTTTCTTCACTATCCAATGGCGAAAAAACTCTTAGAAAACAACTTTAATGTAATCTGTGAAAAACCATTAACTACCTCTTATGACGAAGCAGTTGAACTTCAAGAACTTCAGAAAAAAAATAATACTGCATTTGCTGTTACATATACTTACACTGGATATCCTATTGTTCGACAAATGAAAGATATGATAAAAAATGGAGTGATTGGCAAGGTTCAAAAAGTTGATATGCAATATTATCAAGGTTGGATAAATCCAATAATTCATGACAAATCTCTAAGAAATTCTGTTTGGAGGCTTGATCCAAAAAAAGCCGGGATTAGTAGCTGTATTGGTGACATTGGAACTCATGCTTATCATATGTTAGAATATCTAACGGATATAAAAGTCAAAGAAGTTTTAGCAGATTTAAATCACCTCTATGAGGATAATGAATTGGATGTTGATGGAACAGTTTTAATTAGATTTTCTGATCACAGTAAGGGAGTTATTAGAGCAAGTCAAATTGCAACTGGTGAAGAAAATAATTTGACAGTAGCAATCTATGGAGATAAAGGTGGTTTTAGATGGGAACAAGAAAATCCAAACCATCTATATTACTTAACAGGTGATAAACCCTTACAAGTTTTAAAACCAGGGAANCCTTATTTATCCGAATTTTCATTACAAGANACTAAACTTCCAGCAGGTCACCCNGAGGGTATATTTGACTCTATGGGTAACATATANAATGGTGTNGCTAGAAAAATTAGGGGAGTCAAAAATTTTGATGGTNGTTTCCCAACACTTGAAGAAGGAGTAAGGGGTATGAAATTTATTGAAAAAGTTGTTGAATCTAATGCCAAAGGTAATATTTGGCTTAAACTTTAAATTATAATGATATGAAAACTATAAAAGGACCTGCTNTATTCTTAGCNCAATTTGTAGANAATAAAGCCCCTTTTAATTCCCTGGATGGAATGTGTAAATGGGCAGCTAATCTTGGATATAAAGGAATACAAATACCCACTTGGGAAAATTTTTTAATTGACTTAGATAAAGCTGCTGNAAGCCAAACTTATTGTGACGAGCTAAAAGGGAAAATAAATTCTTATGGTCTTGAAATTACTGAACTTTCAACTCATCTTCANGGTCAACTAGTNGCAGTTCACCCAGCATATGATTTGATGTTTGATAATTTTGCTCCCGATAAAGTGAAAAATAATCCAAAAGCTAGAACTGAATGGGCTATTGATACTTTAAAGAAAGCTGGTATTGCTAGTCGACGNCTAGGATTAAAATCGCATGCAACCTTCTCTGGTTCTTTAATGTGGCACGCATGGCATCCTTGGCCNCAAAATCCAGCTGGGCTTGNTGATCTAGCATTTAAAGAATTAGCTGAGCGCTGGATGCCGATTCTTGACACATTTGATGAAAATGGAGTTGATGTGTGTTATGAAATTCATCCAGGTGAAGATCTGCACGACGGTGTCACTTTTGAAAGATTTTTAAAAGCTACAAAGAATCATAAAAGAGTTAATATTTTGTATGATCCTAGTCATTTTGTGCTTCAGCAGTTGGATTACATAACATATATAGATCACTATCACGAGTTTATTAAAGCCTTTCATGTGAAAGATTCAGAATTTAACCCAACAGGTAAAAAAGGTGTTTTTGGTGGATATGGTGATTGGATTGACAGAGCTGGTAGATATAGATCTCCAGGTGACGGTCAGGTAGACTTTAAATCGATTTTTACTAAATTAACTGAATATGGTTGTGATGTATGGGCTGTAATGGAGTGGGAGTGTTGCATAAAAAGTCCTGAACAAGGTGCTCGCGAAGGTGTCCCCTTTATCAAGGATCACATTATTGAAGCTACAGAAAAGTCATTTGATGATTTTGCTGGCACTGGAGGTAAAATTGATAAAACGTATTTAAAAAAATTGTTAAACCTATAAATATTTAAAAAATGAAAAAAATAATTCTATTTGCATTAGCTATTGCTTCGCTAGGCTGTGCACAAAATTCAAATAAAAAGATGGAAAAAGATAAAAATAATGAGGAGATNAAAACTCAATGGGTCAATCTGTTTGATGGAAAAACATTTGATGGATGGCATCAGTATAACAAACAAACAATGAGTAAGGCCTGGGAAGTTGAAGACGGGGCAATGGTATTTAATCCTGAGAAATCAATTAAATTTGGNAGACAAGCCCATGACATTGTTACAGATAAAGAGTATACGAATTTTGAACTTTCCCTAGAATGGAAAATTTCAGAAAAAGGGAACAGTGGTCTTTTTTGGGGAGTCAAAGAAGATCCTAAGTTTCACTCTCCATATCTGACAGGTCCTGAGATTCAAGTACTTGACAATGAAAGACACCCTGATGCTTTTGTAAATCCAAAATATCATCAAGCNGGGGCGCTTTATGATATAATGCAGCCAATGCAAGATGTGTGCAAACCCGCAAATGAGTGGAATCACTTTTTGTTAAATATCAATCACAAAATTAATCGTGGAACCTTAAAACTAAATGACACGGAAATTCTTAATTTCCCATTGTCAGGTCCTGAATGGGAAGAACTAATTTCAACATGTAAATTCGTTGACAAATCAAATGAAGCATATACAGAAGCTCCAATGTTTGGAAAATTTAAAACTGGAAAAATAGGACTTCAAGATCATCGAGATAAAGTTTCTTATAGAAATATTAAAATACGTGAGCTTTAATTTGTATGATCTATTCAATGACCGGTTATGGAAAAGCTGANGCCCAGCTGAGAGATAAAAATATTTTATTAGAAATAAAGTCGTTAAATAGTAAAAATCTTGATATATCTGTTCGATTACCAAATGAAATAAGAGAAATTGANCTTGGGTTAAGAAAAATNATAAGTGAAAATCTTTTAAGAGGAAAAATAGATTTGTTTGTGACTATTGAGGATTGCTCTAATAATCAGTCTAAAAGTATTAATTCAACAGTTGTTAATGATTATATAAATCAATTAAGAGATATCTATCCTGGTGATGAGATAGAACTTTTAAAACTTGCCATAAAACTTCCAAATACTATTACAAATAAAAAGGAAGTCAATGGTAAAAACGAAACTAATGAAATTGAAAAACTTCTNGGACATGCAATTAAGGATCTTAAAAAATATAGACTTGAAGAAGGTAGGGCTTTAAAAATTGATTTAGAAATAAGAATAAAAAATATTCTTAATTCATTGTCAGAAATAAAAAAGTTTGAATCTAAAAGAATAGATAGAGTTAAAAAAAACTTGAAAGAATTATTAAATAAATTAAATCTTGAAGTTAATGAAGATCGCTATGAACAGGAATTAATTTATTATATAGAAAAATATGATATTACAGAAGAGAAAATTCGACTAAAAAATCACATTGATTTTTTTAAAAAAAGCTTGAACTCAAAAGAATCGAGTGGAAAAAAACTAAGCTTTATCACTCAAGAAATTGGGCGTGAAATTAATACCATTGGTGCAAAAGCTTATGATTCAAAAATTCAACATCTTATAGTCAGAATGAAAGATGAATTAGAGAAAATAAAAGAACAGTTGTTTAATATTCTATAGTTGAAAAAAAGAAAGTTAATTGTTTTTTCTGGCCCCTCAGGGAGTGGTAAAACAACACTTGTAAAATCAATTTTGCAAAAAAAAATAGGTGTTGAATTTTCAATTTCTGCAACTTCAAGAAATCCTCGAGGGGACGAAATAAATGGCAGAGAATATTATTTTTTAAATCTGAAAGAATTTAAAAATAAAATTGATGATGATCAATTCGTTGAGTACGAAGAGGTCTATACTAATAAATTTTATGGGACTCTAAAGTCAGAAGTCAATCGAATTTGGGATAATGGGAATCATGTGATTTTTGACATAGATGTTTTTGGAGGTCTAAAAATTAAAAATAAATTTCCGAAGGAAACAATTGCTATTTTTGTTCAACCACCGGACTTAAAAACCCTAGAAAAAAGACTTCGGAAAAGAAAAACTGATAATGACTCTTCGCTTAAAGAACGTCTATCAAAGGCTAAACTAGAAATAGAGAGTGCTTCAAAATTTGATTTTATAATTATTAATAATAAAATTGAATTCTCGATTAAATCGGCTATTAAAAAAGTTGAAGAGTTTTTAAATGCTTAATGAAAAAAATAGGACTTTTTTTTGGCACTTTTAATCCAGTNCATAACGGACATCTCGAATTAGCTCAATTTTTCTTGAGTAATTCAGATATATCAGATATTTATTTTATAGTTACTCCTCTTAACCCTTTTAAAATTAATTCTGAAATAGTTGACAATAAATATAGACTTGAAATGGTTAAAATTGCAACGACTGGTAAGAAAAATTTTTATCCTTCAGATATTGAATTTGATATTCCTCCCCCAAATTATACTATAAAGACTATTTTAAAAATTATAAAAGAATCTCCAGATACTAAATTTTCAATTTTGATNGGTGAGGACAACCTTTCATCATTTAATAAGTGGAAAGNTTATGAATCAATTCTTGAAAATGTTGAGTTATATGTTTATCCTAGAAAAAAAAAATACTCTGTNCCTGAGACTTTAAAAAATCACCCAAGGATAATAAACTTTAAGGCTCCTTTAATTAATTTTTCAAGTACACAAATCAGAAATAGGATCAGAGAAAATAAAGAAATTAAAAGACTTGTCCCTATAAAAGTTTATAGTTATATAAGAAAAAGAAAAATTTATTTATGAGATTAAAACTCTCCTAAATATTTTTCTATTTCAATAATATCATCTTTAGATGTAAGATCAGGAACATGCTCTGCCATTGGAATGCCTTGCATGCTTCCAGGAAAATCTTTTATCATATTTAATACAGCTATTGGTAATTCTTTTTCATTTCGCTCCTTATGAATGGGACATGATTTTACGTATTTATATAATTGATCTCCTTTAAAACTGAAAATATTCATACTTACACGAATTACACCATGCTTATCACGAAAAGAATCAATTTCTTCTTTTTTAGGTTTTTCAATAATATTCAAAAGCTTATTTTGATTATCAAGTATTGTAACTGCAAAGCTAGAGAGTCTATCTTCTGGAAATTTTAAATGCTTTGCATCATAAGCAATAAATGAATTAGTTGCTGGATCCTCTCTTAGTTTTGACAAAGCATTTACTGAGTAGAGATTATCACTATTACATACAGAAAAACTAGTTTTTTTAAGTTCGGGATATTGTTCCATCACTTGAACTAGTGCATCTGCAGTGCCCAAAGGTTTAATCCTATGCTCAGGAATATATTGTATAGCAAAAGAGATAGATAAATCAGAAAAATTAGGGTTATTGGAATATGTTTTCTTAAATAATTTCGAGTCCTCACCAATTATTAAATAAATAGACTTATATCCAGAGACCCTAGCATTATTGATTAAGTAGTCTAATAATGGTCTTTTATTTTTACCTAATCCAATTAGCCCTTTACTTATTTGATTTGCTTGCTGAATGGCTTCAGATGAAACTCCTTTAGATGATATAGATTTTTTCATCCTAGATGATAGTCCTGCAGCGAGTATAACTAATTTTTCATTCATTTTTTTATGTTTAATGGCAACTCATATTATACTTTTTTAATCTCCAATAGTTATAGGGAAGTGGAGTGTAGAATCCAATTAATAACATAATTGGAATTACCCACCATGTAAGAATTGCACCTCCAGTAAGGAATAAATCTGCCAAATTCATTGCCATTTCCATGCCAACCATAGAAATAAATGACATCCCTAATGCCGTACTAATTGCTTTTTTTAAATTCATTTGCCTTNTTAAAATTATTGTTTCTAAAATAATTGATGTTAATAACCCATTAACTATTGCCAATCCCATTATTTCAAAATTACTCCAATAATGTTCAATATTCTGGAAATAAAAAATAGTTCCAAAATCTCCTATAGAACATCCTAATAAACACCAAAGAGTATTTATTTTTGCCTTTTTCCAGGTAGATTTACATTTCCAATCCATATTTTATTTGTTATAAACTAATGCTCCACCGCTTTCTTTTATTAAAAAAGCATCTANTGCTCCAGCTTTTTTAATTTCATAAATAATTTTTTCTTCATTACCAGGTTCAGAAATTGCAACAATACATCCTCCACCACCAGATCCAATAATTTTAGCACCAATAGCTCCAGCATTTAGAGAATTTTCAATCATTGCATCAATTCTTGGAACAGTGATTTTTAAATTATCTCTTAACAATAAATGATGTTTGTTCATTAAATCTCCTAAATGATTAATATCAGAAGATTCTTTTTTAAGTTCTTGGTAAGCTGCTTTTGTAATAAAATAATTTTTTATTCCTGCTGACAGATAGGGTTTTAATTCTGGATCAATAAGAGTCAAATATTCTTCTAGATTCTGTATTTCAGATTTTTTAATCTCAAAATCAGCTATAGTGCTTTTTACCTGATTTATTGCCTTTAAAGCTTTTGTCTTTAATGAAGCAAGAACTCCGAAAGTGTCTTTATCAATACCTGAAACGCCAACTATTAAATTTCCCATCGATTTAGAAAAAAGTACATGGGAGTCATCATCTGTATTGAGATATATAAGATTACCAAGTGAAATGGTAAACTGATCCATTTTCCCGCCAGAAGAATTCCTTTCAATAACCTCAGTCTCATATGCAAGTTTTGCGAGTCTAATTGGACTAAATTCTCCATCTATTCCAAAAACAGCCACCAAAAAATTTATCCAGGCTATTGTTAAAGCAGATGAGCTTGATAAACCNGCATTTATAGGTATATCTCCAGAAATGGAAACATTATACCCTGAATTTGGAATACAACCATGTCTTCTAAGTACTTTTAATGCAATCAATAAATAATCATCTTTTTCTACTTTAATATTTTGCTTATCAATAGGTATTTTAACCGATTGATTCAAATCATTCATTTGAATATTAAATATCCCCTGATCATTTCTTTCAGCATCTATTGTAATGTGTCGATTGATTGCACAAGCTATAATGGGTAATTTTAAATAATCTTGATGGTCTCCAAATAAACAAATCCTACCTGGAGCCCTTGAAGTAATTTTAAAATTCATAAATATTTAATCTAATATGAATTATATACTTAATAAAATTGATAGTATAGATTTTATTTTATTTTTATANAAAGTAATTAAAGACAAATTTAATTTTTAAAATCAATATTCTAAGCCATTAATAAAATAAAATCTATGAAAAAAAGTAGAAGAAATTTCATTAAAACAACATCTTTATCNATTGCTTCATTAGGCTCCTCATCTTTTCTCACAGGCTTTTCAAATAAATCTCCTGAAAGGAAATTGGGGAATCAATACATGGGTGATTTCAAAGCTCCTAAAATAAAGAATATTAGAGCTGCATTCATAGGTGTTGGTGCAAGAGGAGGAAATCATTTAAAATCTTTTGCTTCTCTTGAAGGAACTGAAGTTGTAGCAATAAGTGATTTATATGAAGACAATGTAGTTAGAGAGTTTAAGATTGCTTCAGAAATTGGTGATGAAAAAAGACATCAAAATATATCTCTTTATTGGGGAGATGAAAATAAATGGAAAACNATGTTAAAAGATGTTAAACCTGATATTGTTTTTGTTGCAACTAACTGGAATAACCATGCTGTTATGGCAATTGAATCTATGAAAAGTGGAGCTCACGCTTTTGTTGAAGTCCCAATTGCTACCAACATTAAAGATTTATGGAATATTGTTGATACTTCAGAGGAAACAAAAAAACACTGTATGATGCTAGAAAATGTTAATTATGGTAGAGATGAACTAATGTTTCTGAACATATGCAGAAAAGATTTAATTGGAGAATTACTTCATGGAGAAGCTTCCTACATTCATGACCTTAGATTTCAAATGAGAGAAGAAAATAGAGGTACTGGATCATGGAGAACTCTTCACTATGCTAATAGCAAAGGAAATCTATATCCTACTCATGGTTTAGGACCTGTTTCGCAATACATGAATCTTGCAAGAGGAGAAGACAATTTTAAAACACTCGTTTCGTTTTCATCACCTGCTTTGGGAAGAAGACTATATGCTAAAAAGAATTATCCAAAAGAACATAAATGGAATAAACTAGAATATAAAAATGGTGATTTAANNACCTCCATTATTAAAACTAGTCTTGGAAGAACGATAATGGTTCAGTGGGATGAAACAAGTCCAAGACCATATACTCGACTAAACTTAATACAGGGNACAAAAGGAATTTTGGCTGGATTCCCTACTAGAATTGCTCTTGAGGAAGGGTTTAAGAATCTTTCAAAAGATCATCATTCCTGGATTCAGGGGAAAAACATGAAAGCTATATATGAAGAATATGATCACCCATTATATAAAAAGTTAAACGATAAAAATACAAGTCTTGGTAAACAAATAGCTGAAAGTGGACATGGTGGAATGGACGGAATCATGATTTATAGAATTGTCGAGTGCCTTCAAAATGGATTACCTATGGATCAAAATGTATATGAAGGATGTTTTTGGAGTGCTGTAACTCCACTGAGTGCAGACTCAATAGATAATAATGGAGCACCACAATCATTCCCTGATTTTACAAGAGGGAATTGGAAAAAAACAGAACCTCTTAAAATAATAAGTTAATTGAAAAAGCGCCAAAAGGCGCTTTTAGTCTAGCTGAAACAGTAAATGCTGTTTACAAATATTTGGTTTTATGAATTATTCTGTTGTATCTGGAGCAACTGCTAACATTAAACCAGTTGCATCACCATAATCCCCTGAATTAATAATTTTACCTTCATCATTAAAAGTAAAATAATGATACATATGAACTTCAAAATTCTTTCCTGAAGCAGTATTCTTTCCAGTCCAAGTACCATAAGTTCTTACGCTTCCATTTAATTGTCCAGTATCAGGATCAACTCCTGGAAGATAATTGTCAGGAGTATACTTTATATTTTCCATAGCATCATGCCATCCTTTCATGTATTCAAGNGAGGCATTCTTATCCATCAAGGGTGCTCCATAAAAACAGCTTCTCCACTCAACATCATCAGCCATAAAATCTGAAACACCTTCAAAATTTTCAGATGTAAAAGTTTCGAACCATTTTTTTGCTAGTTCAACATTTTTNTCAAAATTTGGATTTTGTGGTGTCTGTGTACACGCAGCTAATAAAATAGCAAGCGAAATCATAATTATTTTTTTCATTTTTTTTGTTTTTCAACAAAGCTAAAATTAATTTCTAACTATTTAGGCATTGCTTTAAGAATATTACATAACTCCTGTGATGCAAATTTTCTACTATATTTTTCAATCCCAACAGGTAATTTTGACTGCAGTTCGTTTTCTATCCATAAATTGTACATCTTTAAAATATAATCTTTAATTGATGTTGTGTCATTTGATAGACAAACTGATGAATTATGAGAAATCTTCATTAAATCAGAAACTTCCGAGTTCAAATCACCAATGACCAAGACAGGATTACCAGTCGCAATATATTCAATAAGTTTTCCTGAAATCATAGTTGAATAACCAGATTGATTAAAAAGAAAGTTTATTAATACATGTGATGATTTCATTAGACTAACTGCTTGATCATGGATTATATATCCATGATTTTCGACGCTAACAACTTCAGAAAATTCATCAATAATTTCTTTAGATGTTGATCCAGCAAAGCAAAAATTTATATTTATGTTNGGGTGTGTTTCTTTAATTGATCTTAAAGNATTAATTAATTNTTTATAACTNTGATTTTNAGTTAATAGTCCAATATAACCTAAAGTAAAGGTTTGNTTATATTTTGATTTTATTTTTGAAAAAATTTCATGATCATATCCATTATATATGTTATAAAAAGGTTTGTTTTTATCAATTATTTTTTCTCTTAACTGCTTGTGGAAATTTATTTTTGCAGTTGTGAGAATAGCATCAGCAGAATTTAAAACCTTTTTTTCATATTTTAAGTCTATACTATTTGCCCAGCTCATTCGGTACATGTCTTTAAGATAAAAAATGTCCGTCCATGGATCTCTTAGATCTATAAGCCAATTAAATTTAAATTTTTCTCTTAATTTAAGACCTATTAGATGTGTTGAGTGAGGAGGCCCAGTTGTAATAACTGAATGGATTTTTTCTTTTTTTAGAATCTCTTCACCAGCTCTTATTGCAAATGAATTCCAACCTTTTCTAGCATCAGGGATGAAAAAATTTCCTCTTATAAAAGCAATAATCTTTGATAAAAATCCTTTATTTGAAACCTCTCCTTGGGGAAAGGGTTTTTTAGATTTATTCCTAAATAAAA
This sequence comes from Flavobacteriaceae bacterium, assembly GCA_002702405.1. The sequence continues at coordinate 11,979 of NZZH01000006.1, forward strand.
ATCTGTATAACTTTAAAATTTCTCTGGATCTTGTCCTATATACTTGGATCTTTTCAATTTCCTTTTCTAGTGATAAATCTATTGAGCTGAAAGAAGCTGATTTTGGGTCAACAGTAATAACTATGGGTCTAAACCCATAATCTTTCATATACTTAGCAAAATAAACCCATCTTTGAACTCCTGATCCTCCTGATGGAGGCCAATAATAAGTAAAAATAAGCACCTTGAGAAGTTCTTTCAATGAATTTTTGTTTGTGCTTTTTTCCAAATAGGAACTGATGAACAAGCCTCTCCATAAAAAATGCTTTTAGCGACCTGTTGGAATCTAGCCAATAATTGAATAAACGCATTCTCAGGGATTTCTTTTTCAGAACATCCTTTAATGATTATAGGCTTATTTTTATATTGATCTAAATTCAAATCATCAATAACCTGTTTAAATAGATGATTTTCAAGCATTTTCAAATCACCAAAAATCACTTCTTTGGCAAATGTATTTAAATAGGATGCAATTAAAAGGGGGGCCCAAGCGGGAAGAATAGCATCTGTAGAACAATCAATAGCTACATATTTGCCATCAAATTCTTTCCATGCATAATCCTTTGCTTTATCTCTGAATTTTTTTTCTTTTAAAACTAATCCTTGTTCAAGCCACTCACTTATATCAAAAAATACTCTCTCCCCTTTAGGATAAAATTCCTGCAAATCAAAAGTTATAAGCTTGCTTATTGCAACTCTATTTACTATTGGTTCATTCATTACAATAAGCCCAGTTCTAATTTTGCCTCTTCACTCATTAAATCTTTATTCCATGGAGGATCAAATGTTATCTCTACTTTAGCACTTTTTATTGATTTAATAGATTCTACTTTTTCTTCAACCTCCTTAGGAAGGGTTTCAGCCACAGGACAATTTGGCGAGGTAAGAGTCATTATTATCTTAACNTTGTAATCTTCATTGACAAAAACATCATAAATTAAACCTAATTCATATATATCCACTGGAATTTCTGGATCATAAATAGTCTTTATAACAGAAACGACTTTTTCNCCAATTAGATCTGTGTTAATTTTGCCTTTCTTCATAAAAATTTAATTAGATTTTGTTTTAGATTTAACTGCATACAGTTTAAGTTCTTTAATCATAGATAAAAGACCATTTGCCCTAATAGGAGAGAGGTGNTTTTTTAANCCTATTTTNTCNATAAAATCTGTTTTNGCNTCCATAATTGAATCTGGATCTTGATTAGAAAAAACACGGATTAAAATAGCTATAATACCTTTTGTTAGAATAGCATCACTATCAGCAGTGAAAATTAATTTTCCGTCATTATTTTCTGAATGAAGCCAAACATTNCTTTGACAACCCTTGATTAAATTATCATCAACTTTGTACCTTGGGTCTATTAAAGGAAGTGATTTTCCAAGCTCTATCATATACTCATAACGATCAGCCCAATTATCAAAAGATGAAAATTCAGCCACAATTTCGTCCTGAATAGCTAACATATCCGCCATAATCAAAAATAATAATTTATTGTAACATCGTAATCGCTCGGTTAAGAGCTTTAATCATAAGATCAATCTCTTCTTTTGTATTATAGAATGAAAAAGATATTCTAACAGTCCCAGGAATTTTAAAATAATTCATAACTGGCTGAGCACAATGATGGCCAATTCTTACAGCTACACCAAATTGATCGAGGAGACTACCTAAATCATAGTGATGAATTCCTTCTACATTAAATGAAATGACAGCTATTTTATTTTTTGCTTCCCCGTAAATTTTCAAGCCTTTTATTTTTTTAAGCTCTTGAGTGCAATACTTTAAAAGCTCATCCTCATGCGCTTGAATATTATCTAGACCTATTTTATCCATGTANTCAATAGCAGCACCAAAAGCAATTACCCCAGCNATATTTGGTGTTCCTGGTTCAAATTTATGGGGAAGTTCGCCATAAGTTGTTTTTTCAAAAGAAACTTCATCAATCATTTCTCCTCCTCCATGCCAGGGAGATAATTTATTTAGCAATTCTTCTTTACCATATAAAATTCCAACTCCAGTGGGTCCACACATCTTATGAGCAGAAACTGTATAATAATCAATATCTNATTTTTGAAAATCAATTTCAAAGTGAGAAGCACCCTGAGCTCCNTCAATTAGAACTTTTGCTCCCACCCCGTGAGATTTATCAATGATNTATGAAAT